>CAZPFH010000070.1:0-1554 GCA_964585825.1 uncultured Candidatus Peribacteria bacterium | reverse complement strand
TCAAAATTATAGTATTCACTTTCAACTTCAGGCCCGTCCATAATCATAAAGCCCATGGAATTGAAAATTTTTTCCACTTGATGCTGTACTTGCGATAACGGATGAACGTGCCCCAATGAAGTGTCGGGCCCCGGAATTGTAATGTCAAAAGTATCATCCTGTAGTTGCTTGTTAAGCTCCTCTTTTTCAAGCTCCTTACTCTTTTTCTGCAAGGCTTCTTCAAGAACGGTTTTCACTTCGTTACTCAGTTTTCCAACAACAGGCTTCTGCGCGTTGGGCAAGTCTTTGACACCACGCAAAATAGCGGTTAATTCCCCTTTTCGTCCAAGATATTTTACTTCTATCTCTTGCACAGAATTAAGTGAATCCGCCTTTTCTATCGCATCTAAACAGGCCTTTTTTAAGGCGAGCAGCTGGTCTTTCATGGGTAACATTTATATACGCTACTTACTGTACGAGTTTTTCCTTTGTTTTGCAATTTTATGTACATTTACTTTGAACATATTTTGTTGTATAATAAAAAGAAAATAACATTTAAAAACAAACATTATGGCAGACAAACCAGGTCCGGGTCGAGAAAAAGAGCGATTTCCGGCACAAAAAGAATATCAAAAACCAAGAGAACAAAAGGAACTGATAGACACCGATAAAGAAATGCAAAAATTGCAAGAGTCAATCGATATTGAAGAACAAATGCCAAAAGATAATCAAGAAATCATTAATAAAATGCTCCAAGAATGTGCGGAGGGGAAATACATGAAAAAAGAACAATTGGACGGCTATCAAGCCTTTGCATCGGGTAAATTTAACGATCCTATCGATATTCAACCGGGACATATCGCCTATCTCTATGCAAACAATCTGTTAACGGAAGGTCGTGAAGTTGTTATTGGCGAATATGAAGACGGCTACGCCATGTACCACAAAAAATCTTAAACAAGAATTCACACAATATAAAAAAACCCCGCTGTATAATATAGCGAGGCTTTCTTATATTTATCTTTCAAGCGAACTGTCTTATCTAACAGCGTCTTTAAGAGATTTTCCAGCTTTGAAAGCAGGTAGCTTCATTGCAGGAATTTTGATTTTTTCGCTTGGGTTTCGTGGGTTAACACCAGTTCGTGCAGCACGTTTTGAAACACGGAATGTTCCAAATCCGGTGATAGTCACGTTTTGACCTTTTTTAAGGCTAGCAGTGATTGCGTCGAGTACTGCGTCGAGTACTTCTCCAGCAGCCTTTTTTGTTACACCTGCTTCAGCAGCAGCTGCGTTCACTAGGTCTTGCTTTGTCATAGCAAAGAGAGGTTAAGAATAGTGTATAAATTATAAAAAATCGTTTATTGCCCTAAGCCGCCTGCATTATAGCCATTACTAATGTAATTGCAAGCCTTTTTTCAAAAAAATGCTCTTTTTTAAGCCGTTTTATCACATTTTTATAGTTTTTCTTCGCTTTTACAAGCCATTTTACTATCTATTGCATATTATGCAGTTTTATTTCGTATTATCAGCTTATTTTTCTTTTATTTAAGCCGATTTGAAAAAAAATTTTTGACT
>CAZPFH010000069.1:3716-5297 GCA_964585825.1 uncultured Candidatus Peribacteria bacterium | reverse complement strand
GTCCGAGAATAGACTGATTGGCACATTTTCTCGAAAAAATTTTGAAATTATTCTATTTCGGCGTACAATAATAACCCTTTTTACTCACCGTGATTATCTATGGCAACGAATCAAGATATCTCACACGTCCCCCCGCATAGCCTGGAGGCAGAACGTTCGACTCTTGGAGCACTTCTTATCGATAAAGATGCAATTATTAAAGTTGCCGACTTAATTACTGATGAAGATTTTTATCATGAGAAACATGCAACCCTGTACAGGGCAATTATTGAACTTTTTGAAAAACGACAACCTATTGACGTTCTTACTTTAACGTCATTACTTGAAGACAAAAAAGAACTCGACATGATAGGTGGCGCTTCATACATCGCTGAACTTACTTCTGAAGTACCAACGGCTTCACATATATTTCAATACGGTACCATTGTGAAACAAAAAGCCATCTTGCGAAAATTGCTTAAAGCCGGAGATATAATAACTTCGCTGGGGTACAAGGAAACGGACGAAGTGGAAAACCTTCTGGAAGAAGCGGAAAAAGCTATTTTCAATGTCTCGCAAACATTTATTCAAGATAGATTTGTTCATGTAAAAGATGTTTTAAGTCAAACATATGAAAAATTGGCCGACCTTCATGATCCGGAAAGTAAAGATAAGTATCGTGGTATTCCAAGCGGCTTTAGAGATCTGGACAATATTTTATCAGGTATGCAACCTTCCGACTTGATTATTTTAGCGGCTCGACCTTCAATGGGTAAAACAGCATTTGCGCTTAATATAGCCCAAAATGTCGCTCGTCATAAAAAAGCGGTTGGGATGATTTCTCTTGAAATGTCAAAAGAACAATTGGTTGAACGAATGTTTTGCTCGTTGCTCGGAGTTGATTCATGGAAAATGAGAACCGGTAAATTGACCGATGAAGATTTTAGTAAAATCGGCGGCATCATGGATGAGCTTAATTCCATGAAATTTTTTATTGACGATTCAATTGGCGGATCGATTGCGGAGCTTCGTGCAAAAGCCAGACGTTTGCAAATGGAAAACGGGCTTGATTTGCTTATTGTCGATTATCTGCAATTAATGTCCAGCGGCAAAAGCGTAGGGAATATGTCTAATCGAGTACAGGAAATTTCCGATATATCGCGGTCATTAAAAGGCCTCGCGCGTGAGTTGAAAATTCCGGTTATCGCTCTTTCACAGCTTTCTCGTGCGGTTGAAATGAGACCAAGTAAAATTCCTCAGCTGTCGGATCTCCGTGAATCTGGAGCGATCGAGCAAGATGCCGATGTTGTTATGATGATGTATCGTGAAGATTATTATGAAGAAGATACCGATCGAGCCGGTGTAACAGATATTTATATTCGAAAACATCGTAACGGGCCGACAGGTAAAATCGAACTTGCATTCAAGAAAGAACAAATGAAATTTATGACTATCGATCGAAAACGAAAGGCCGAAGATTATGCAATGGCCGTTTAATTCTCTTTTAGAAAAGGTTTATTTATTGTAGAGTATATAACGATTTAATCGTTCTTATTATGAATACGAACCCTAGAGCTACAGATGCCTCAAGTGAATATCAGG
>CAZPFH010000069.1:0-3706 GCA_964585825.1 uncultured Candidatus Peribacteria bacterium | reverse complement strand
CTCCAAAAATTACATGATATCCGCAAACGCGGTATAAATCCCTATCCGGATACCTATAAGCGAACCCATACGACAATTGAAGCTCTTAAAATCGGAGAAGAAAAAGGAGTTCGTGAAACAGAAGCCATTATGGAAAAGTCGCAGGACGATATGAAAATATGTGGCAGATTGGTATCTTTTCGAAATCATGGAAATATTAGTTTCGGTCAAATACAAGACATAGATGGGCGCATACAAATTTGCTTTATGAAAAATGTTGTCGGAGCCGAAGAATATAAATTTCTTAAAAAAATTGATGTTGCTGATTTTATCGGTTGCCAAGGAGAACTGTTTCGCACAAAACATGGTGAAATAACCTTATTGGTAACAAAATATACGCTGCTTTCAAAAGCACTCAGACCTCTGCCGGAAAAGTTTCACGGATTACAAGATCAAGAAACGCAGTACCGACAACGCTATCTCGATATGATTGTTAATGAAGAAGTGCGAGAACGATTCCAATTCCGTTCCGATTTCATTCGTTATCTACGTGAATTTTATTGGCAAAACGGCTTCAGTGAAATTGAATGTCCGGTTCTTTCATCATCGGCTTCGGGAGCGCTGGCTAAACCTTTTGCCACTCATCACGAAGCGTTGGATCATGATTTTTTTCTTCGTATAGCAATTGAGACTTACCAAAAAGAAGCAATTGCCGGTGGTTTTGAGCGGGTTTTTGAAATAGGAAAAGTGTTTAGAAACGAAGGTATGGATCCCTCTCATTTACAGGAATTTACAATGAATGAATTTTATGTCGCCTATTGGAATTATGAAAAACTCATGAAATTCACCGAAGAAATGTTTACTTTCCTTCTGGAAAAAACAAAAGGAAGTCTTTCCATTGAAATCCCGGATAGAGAAGGGAAAATGAAAACGGTAAATTTCAAAACGCCATGGAAAAGAATCAGCATGCGCGATTTGATTAAACAAGATTGCGACATAGATATTAATGAATATAAAACGGCAGACGATTTACGCAGTATTATTAAAGAAAAAAATATTGTTATAGAAGATATGGATAAACTCGGACGGGGGAATCTTATTGATCACCTCTACAAAAAAGTCTCACGACCACATATCACCGGCCCGATCTTTTTAATACAACATCCAACCGATCTCTCTCCACTTGCACGAAGAAATAATGAAAACCCGGATATTGTTGATCGATTTCAAGTTGTTGTAAACGGATGGGAAATTGTTAATGCATATTCGGAGCTCATCGATCCTATTGAACAGGCAAAAGCATTTCACGATCAATCAAAAGAACAAGAACGCGGCGATGAAGAAGCGCATGGAAAAGATGATGAGTTCGTACAGGCCATGGAACACGGATTTCCGCCCATTGCAGGATGGGGAATGGGTATTGATCGCGTTGTAGCGTTACTAACAAACCAGGATAATTTGAAAGATGTTGTTCTTTTCCCACTCATGCGTCCGTTAGAGTAAATTATGAATACACAAAACCGCACAACATGGCTAAAACGCTCAGTGATTGCTGTGCTTTTTTGCGTTCTTTTTTTGATTTTATATGTTCTTTCGGCATTAAGCGGTCTACGCTTTTTTATTCCGCACTATCTCACTGTTGCGGGAACACCTTTCGACAGCAAAGCATATCTGATTGTATTGCAAAATAATAATGAGCTCAGACCCTCAGGTGGGAAAATAATGGCGTACGGAAGTGTTACTTTTGTAAACGGTTTATTTAATGATATTCAAGTTAACACGCTTGGTGATACCATAACCGATCATGAATACGTTGAACCTCCTTATCCCATGGAATCTTATACTTTTTGGGATGCCAATTACGATCCTGATTTTGCTCAAACCGTCGACAATCTCCTTGCTATGTATGAAAAAGCTGATTCCAATGCCACATTTGATGGTGTTATTGCATTAAATGTCAGCGTGTTAAAAGATATTCTCACCATTACGGGTGATATTGAAGTTGACGGACAAAACGTAAACGCAAAAACCATCTTCTCAATTTTAGAAAACGGAGACAATGAAACTTTGCGTATGGTCAGCAAGCGTATTATTAATAAAAGTTTTTGGTCGTTCATGTCATGGCGACGTCTGAGCGACACCCTTGTCAAAAATTTAAGCGAAAAACACATACAATTGTATTCTTTTGATACACGTTTTCAGGAACAAATAAATAAAAAAGGGTGGAGCGGCGCATGGCCGTCCTATGAAAAAGGTGATTTTTTCGCAACAACGGAAGCAAATCTCAGTGAAAAACAAATTAATAATTATATCAATCGGTCGGTAGACTATCGAGTCTATCTTTGTGATAAGAAGCTGCAAGAAAATTGTGATCATAAAGCAACAATGGCATATACAATTGAACATATTGATAGAGCCGAAGGCGCTGCTTCCTATGAAGGATATGTTCGTTTTTATTTCCCGGAAAGAACCAACCTCAAGCGTTCCACGGCATACATAAATTATGAAGATGATGAAACTCACACCATTATCGGAACAGTTGTTACATTACAACCGGGTGAACGAAAAACCATAGAAATGATGCTCGAACTTCCGGATACTATTTTGCATGACAACACTTATCGTCTTTTTGTTCCAAAGCAAGCGGGTACTGATGGAGATCCGTATTCAATTATTGTCGAAACCCCCCACCATAAAAGCATACAAAGCAGTGCCTTTTCTATTCAAGAAAATGTTGCCAGATGGCAAGGCGCACTACAAATCGACAAATTCCTTTCGTTGCGTTTAACCGACACTTCACTATGAAAAATATCGCACGAATAGTACACAAAACACTTCTTTATCTTAGTCCATGGGTACTTCTTTTCAGCCTATTTAGACATAATTTTCAACAATTTTTTCCATATAATCCCATATTAAAAGGGCCGGAATTTTTTGATTTTTTTACGGTAATTGACGGATACATACTTATTATATTGGTTTTTTTCATAGCGGGCATTGTGTCCGGACTGATAAAACCACACCTAAAGCGTATACCCGTTGAGTGGTGGGTCGGTGCAGGATTATTGATTGTAGCAGGATATATTCAGGTTTTTTGGCAGACACCGATTGAACCGATTCTTTCAACACCCGGCTTGTATATTAAACAATTTATTGTCTACCCGATTTTATTTTCTTTTATAGCACTTTCAACGCTCAATAAAAAGTCGGTTCGACCACTTGTGTATAGCTATGTAACAATGGTATGCGCACTGTGCCTCGGCTCACTTTTTCAATATGCAACGCATCATTTCCCGGGTGAAACCGTTGATTTCACCGGACGACTCGTATGGCCGTTTATTGATTTTTTAACTCTTGATATTGCCAGCGCCAACTGGCTTGCGTTTTTTGTCACCCCAACGGTCATTCTATCCTTTGCCGCATTAATACGTCTGTATACCCAAAAAAAACGTTCATTCGCACTTGCATTGTGGGGCTTCTCTTTTATCATGTCCGGATTTGTTGTGTATCTTACTCAATCATACGGAGCATATGCGGCTCTATTTATAGCATTCACCTTATATCTATATAAAACCTTCCCGTTAAAACGGTTTTTTGTTGGTTTTATGGTGCTACTCGTTATCGGTTTCGGCATATTTTTCATACAACAAAATTCCTATAAATATAAAATTATTTCGGGCTCGCAAGAAACACGTTTTGATAATTCGTTAACAAGTCGAAGAGATAT
>CAZPFH010000068.1:0-5346 GCA_964585825.1 uncultured Candidatus Peribacteria bacterium | reverse complement strand
AGAATTATGGCGCCGCATTTTGGCTCGCTTATCAGCTATGTCCCCCCGACAAAAGAATGGAAGACGGCCGAGGGACAAATTGTATTGAGCGAATGGGAAAAAATTTCCAAAACACTTCAGGTGTGATTAAATAGAAATAGTTTGTAATTGTTATATAATATGTCACTGAAAATCGGAATCGTAGGGTTGCCAAATGTAGGGAAATCAACGTTGTTTAATGCTTTAACCAGATCAAAGTCTGCGCAGGCCGCTAATTATCCTTTTTGCACTATCGATCCCAATGTTGGGGTTGTTGAAGTGCCGGATCATCGCTTGGAAAAACTTGAGAAAATTGCCAATCCCCAGCGTGTCGTGCCTGCTGTTATTGAGTTTGTTGATATTGCAGGATTAGTAAAGGGAGCCAGTGAAGGAGAAGGACTGGGAAACCAGTTTCTTTCGCATGTGCGGGAATGTGATGCTATTGCGCAGGTGGTTCGCGTCTTTGAAGATGATGATGTGGTGCATGTTCATGGGGAGGTTCATCCCCAAAAAGATCGTGAAATCATTGAAGCGGAATTAATTTTTGCCGATTTGCAAACACTTTCCAAAAGGTTGAAAAAAGCTGAAACCGAAGCAAAATCGGGCGATAAAAAGAAAATTGCGTATGTGGATATATTGAAAAGTATTGAAGCGCATCTGCATCAAGGAGAATTGGTTATTAATATGGATTTTTCCGATGAAGAGAGTGCTATGATAAAAGACTTACATTTTTTGACCGCAAAGCCTTTTTTATATATTGCCAATATGCATGAAAACGAAGTTGGTGATGCACGAGTTGATGATTTAAAAAAACAGCTTGCAATACCGGATAACGCCATGTTAATTCCCATTTCCGCTCGTGTTGAAGAAGAATTGGGAGGATTTTCTCCCAAAGAAGCTGCTGAATATCTTGAAAGTTTGGGTATGAAAGAAACGGGGCTTAATCAGTTAATACAGGCCTCATATTCATTGCTTAATTTAATTACGTATTTTACCGCCGGTCCGAAAGAGGTGCGTGCATGGACGATTAACAAAGGAGACAAAGCACCAAAAGCTGCGGGTGTCATTCACACTGATTTTGAAAAAGGGTTTATTCGTGCCGAAGTTGTGAAATGGGATGATTTGGTGAATGCCGGAGGAGAGGCACAAGCGCGCGAGAAAGGTATGATGAGACTTGAAGGGAAAGAATATATAGTTCAAGATGGAGATGTTATGCATTTTAGATTTAACACCTAAACGGTGGAGGTAATTCCTGCTCTTTACATTTTAAAAGGGAAAATTGTTGCCTTGTATAAAGGTTCTCTTGAACAAAAAGATACATATCGCAAGGCGCCGGTTGATTTTGCAAAACAATATGAACGCGATGGAGCGCCAAAACTTTTTTTGGTTGATCTTGATAAATCGGTACATGGTGAGGATGCGAACAGTTCTATATTCAAGTCTATACGAAAAGCTGTTTCCATCCCTCTTATCTGTGCCGGTGGTGTACGTTCAATGGATGATATTAAAGCATGTATAGATCGCGGTATGGACCAGATTGTACTGGGTGTTTCTGCGGAAGAAGTGTATAAAGATGCTATTGCTCAATTTGGTCCTGAAAAAATTATTGTTGGTATTAAAGCAAAAGGAGATGAAGTGCAAACTGATGCGGAACGTCAGTTCCCGTTACGTGTTATTGATTTCGCTGAAAAATTGCCGAAATTAGGGGTGAAACAGGTTTTGTTTAAAGATATATGGAAGGAAAGTACTCAGATAGGACCAAATTATGATGAGCCGGATCGAATTCTTTCAATGCTTAAGTTAGAGGTATATTACTCCGGCGGTATTGGGAAGAAAAAACATTTAAAAACGTTGAAAGACATTGGCGTAAAAGGAGCTATTGTTGGTAAAGCTTTATATGAAGGGGAATTGTATGGGCCTGATATTTACGATTCTTTCTTATAATTTCTGTATTCAACAATAAGATAAGCGTAAATAACAAGTATAAGGCCAAAAACAATGAGCATATTGTAATCAATATGAAAGGCAATAAGCTCAATAATAAACATGGCAATAGCAAAATTTCCAATAAAAAAAGTAAAATACCACAGTTTTTTACCGCCGGTATCACGCAATTCCGGGAAACTTCGTTTTGTAACTTTTTTAAGAGTGTGAACCAAAACAAATAGAGTGACAAGCCCACCGTAAATAACAATTGTATGTAGTTTACTTCCTTGTAAAAAGTGTGTGACAATCGGATGCGCTATCCATAGGATGCTTGTAAGTAAGGCAAAAAGATAAAACCATACGCGTTTTTTGTGGAAACGTCTTTGTACTTCAATAATCTCATCCACTTGTTCAAGCTGGGTGCATAAATAAGTGAATTGTTCAAATGACTCAACTTCCAAATTGGTAGTCAGGGTAAATACATTATGAAGACGTTTGGGACTTACTTTCAGGGTGATGACGTTGATATTTTGCTCACTTAGAATATTTAGCAAGTCTCGTCCCGCCCCAATTCTGTCTATAGCTTTAATTTTCAAGCCTACTCGCATCTTGTTGTGGGCATCGTTACGTTTAAATAGTCTTCTAAAAAACCCTCTATGTAAAATATTTGCTTTTGTTGGGTAAATAACGCTCAAAACATCCAGTGGATTTATTGTCCCTTCTCCTACGGTAATCAGAATATCTTCTACGGTTTGACATCGGTGATTGCCGTTACATAGCTTCATAAGTTCTTTAACTTTCTTTTTTGGTATTTCTTCGAGAAGACCTGCGCCTGCACGGTCGAATACTTTTTGCAATAGGCGTCGTCCAACCGATAATTTTTTCATTCGGCTTGCTTTGCGAAGTACTTCGCGAATTTTGTTTTTTGCTAAATTTGTTTTTGCAAAAATAAGCCATTCGCGATTTGGTCCCGTTGGTTGATTAGCGGTAATTATATTAACAACATCACCCGTATTCAATGTATATGTGAGAGGAGATACTTCGCCGTTGATTTCCGCTTTTAGTGCGTCATTTCCGATATCGGTATGTATGGCGTAAGCAAAATCGATTGCCGATGCGCCACGGGGTAAATCTATTGTATCGCCACGGGGAGTAAAGACAAATATTCTATCTTGAAAAATATCCAACTTTAAAGCTTCGAGAAAATCGCCGCTGTTTAAATTGTTTTTTTGATATTCCAATATTTTTTGTGCCCATTGTGAATGTTTTTCCTTATAAATGCCG
The DNA here is from genome assembly GCA_964585825.1 of uncultured Candidatus Peribacteria bacterium. GTDB lineage: Bacteria > Patescibacteriota > Gracilibacteria > UBA1369 > PNNO01 > PNNO01. Next base: position 2,118 of record CAZPFH010000068.1, on the reverse strand, counting down.
TTCTCGTCTTGCTTGGTTCTGTAAAAAAAATGTGCCGCTATACCGTATTGGGCTTCCAAATGCATATCATGAGTGCGAATTTGAAATTCTGTTGTTTGGCCTTTATAGCCAAATACGACAGTATGGAGGCTTTGATAACCATTGGATTTTGGAACAGCAATGTAATCTTTAAAACGCCCGGGTTTAGGTTTAAAAGTGGAATGAATGATTCCCAATACCAAATAGCATTCTTTGATATCGTTTACAATGATCCGTAATGCCAGGAGATCTTCCAATTCATCGGTTTTTTTGTTCTTTCGAATGGTTTTTTTAAAGATGCTATATGGGCTTTTTTCTCGTCCGTATAGTTTGAAATTTTGTATATTTTCTTTTTCAAGTTCTTTTTGTATAACCTGTATGGTTTTTTCAAGCACATTTGCTTGTTTTATTTTTGTTTTTTTTAGAATCTCAGCGATTGCTTTATGATCTTTTGGAAATAAGTATTTGAAACAATATTCTTCAAGAGTCTTTTTTATTTGATCGATTCCCAATAAATTAGCTATGGGAACATATATTTCCAATGTTTCTTTTGCAATACGAAGTCTTTTTTCCGCTCGTACAAATTCAAGAGTACTCATGTTGTGCAGGCGGTCCGCCAGTTTAATAAGAATAACACGCGGATCTTTTGCACTGTGTATAAGGAGCTTTTTTAGAGATTCAACTTGGCGTTCAGCCATGTCATGACGATAGTATACTTTGGATAATTTGGTTATACCATCTACCAAAAAAGCAACTTTTTCACCAAAACGTTTTTCTACATCTTCCAAGGTGTAATGGGTATCTTCGGGGACATCATGCATCAAAGCGGCAATCAACGAATCTTCGTCTGCATGAAGTCGCGTCAGAGTAAGTACCGTTTCCAGCGGATGAACAATGTAAGGCGTTCTTCCGTCTTTCCTTATTTGATCTTCATGCGCCTCTGCTGCAAACTCATAGGCTTTTCTGAATTTTTTTTTATTGAAATCGGGAAGATAATCCTGGACATTCTTGATTATCTTCTCTAATTTTCTATCGATATTTACTTTTTTATAATTTGCCATATTATAAACAGTGAAAAAGCCCCCTGGGTTGTTAGATAATGGCATAAAATAAAGCATTGGTCAATGAAAAGAAAGCAAAAAGTACTCGTTGCGATGTCCGGTGGTGTTGACTCATCTGTAACAGCCGCATTGTTAACAAAAAGAGGCTATGATTGCATTGGTATTTATTTGAATTTTTGGAGCGATCTTACGTCTTTTGATAAAACCGACCTATCTTCATTTCCAAACAATAAATGCTGTTCGATTGAGACTGCAAATGCGGCGCGGAGGGTTGCCGATATGCTAGGAATGCCCTTTTATACGTTGAATGTAAAGCAACAATTTAAAAAGGATGTTGTTGATTATTTTATCGATACGTATCGTCAATGCCGTACTCCCAACCCATGTGTGGAATGTAATCGGCATATTAAATTTGGTTTTTTATTAAAACGAATGAAACAGCTCGGAGCGGATTATGTAGCAACCGGGCATTTTGCGCGCATAAAGAAAAGAAAAGGTAGATACGCTTTATATATGGGCAAGGATGAGTTAAAGGATCAGTCGTATTTTCTTTACACCTTAACGCAAGATCAGTTAAAGCATATTTTATTTCCCGTAGGAGGTATGCGTAAGAAAAAAGTAAAAAAACTAGCACAGAAATTTAATTTACATGAAATAAAAAATAAAAAAGAAAGCCAAGGAATTTGTTTTTTCCCGGATAAAAAGCATGAACAGTTTTTAAGAAGATATTTCCCTGAAGGCGCGGTAAAACCGGGGCCTATTAAAACAACGGGTGGGGAAATTATAGGTGAGCATAACGGACTACCATTTTTTACCGTTGGACAGCGAAAAGGGATTGATATAGGAGGGGAACGCGATCCTTGGTATGTTGTGCGTCTTGATTTTGAGCATAATACTTTGATTGTTGGTAAGAATCACGAGGTTTTTCAGGACACGTTTTATGTTAATCAATTAACCTTTACCGATAAGCCGCTTGTTGACGGGCATCATACTGTTCATGCTCGGCTTCCTTCTTCGGAGCTTCCTTCTTCGGCGCTTC
>CAZPFH010000067.1:0-5427 GCA_964585825.1 uncultured Candidatus Peribacteria bacterium | reverse complement strand
TTGAGTATTGACTTGGGAAGTAGCTAAAATGAGCTTCCTGATTATAAATTTTGTACGGGTGCTTGGTTCTTTCAACAAGAATAGCGAATATATTTCAAAAAAAGACCCCTTCGCAATTATTGGAGAGGTCTTTTTTAAGCTTTGTTTGCTATGAAATTATTTAAGTGTCAGGCTTTCAACAAGTGTATCAGTTAACTCGATTCTTCGTAGTTGTTCTTCGTCTAGTTCATAATCTTTTACGAATTCCAAAATAGATTCTGCGTCTTCAAATCCAGCAACTAAATCGTCAGTAAGAAGATCTAAGCGTACTTCAACTATGCTCCATCCTTCAACTTCATTCTCCATGAGGTATACTTTTTCAAAGCCAATATCTCCCATTCGAACCATAGAAAAATAACTAGTCCACTCCTTGTCAGTTTTACAATTCCAAACCGTATCAGCCCAATCTTCATCTTCACATTTGTTAATAATTGCGCGGTTTGGACCATTGATTTCCCCCATTGCTTCTGAGTGATCGTCTTTTTCAATTTCAATTCTGATAAGAGGGAGAAGGTATCCGCTTTCAGTATATTCTTCTCCAAGGGTAATATAATAAGCCCCATTTTGAATCTCACTATCACTTGTTTCAATGTGCATGTTTGAAGGATATTCGAATTTTAGTGGGATACTGGTTCCTTCATATGCGCTTGTTTCAGATTCTTCATCTTCTGTTAAATCTTCTTCAACATCAGTTTCTTCCTCCTGTATGTCTTCCACTATCGGAGTGGTTTCGTCAGCCGGAGTTTGATCTTCTTCTTCCGGTACCGACATGCAGCCGCTTAAGGCTACGGTTGCAAGAATTGATACAATCCCTGCGAGTGCGAGTTTTTTCATGGTTAGAATTGTTAAGATTTTTTTCACACCAGGCTTACAATAACACACGTCGTAAAAAAAGTTGCGGTTTTCCTATGCGAGCAGCTTCTCAAAACGTTTTTTATCATTGTATGGTCCGATAACACCTATATGCATGTTTTCCGGTTTTAGAATGTCTTGAGATACACGATAGACATCATCAACAGTAACCGATTCAATTTTTTCCATAATATCTTGAGGACTGGCAAGCTTGTTATGCAACAGTTCATATTTTCCCAGCAAATGGGCAAATTGTTCAGAATCTTCCAGGCTTAAAACCATCTTTCCTTTCATAAAGTTTTTGGCTTTTTGCAACTCTTTTTCGGGAATTTTTTCGGCTCGGATTTTCTCGTATTCTTCCAAGATGCCCTTTATGGCATCATCGATGCGCTTAAGCTGAACACCGGCTCCGGTTGAGAAAATTCCACCGTCAACAAAATTGTCGGTATGCGTTCGGATGTAATAACAAAGCCCCTGCGCTTCTCGAACGGAAAGAAACATTCTGCTACTCATATTGCCGCCCAATACAACGCTCAACAATTTTTCGGCCCAATGGTCTTTATGCATTTCGTTATACGATTTCCCTCCGACAATAATGTGTGCTTGTTCCGTTTTTTTCTCGTGCAAATATACTTTTTCTTTGTTCTGTAGAGATTTGAGCGCTTCAAATTCGTACGCTTTTGTTTCCCGGTCAAATGAAAAATAACGTTCCGCCAATTTTTTCCCTTCTTCATGATCGATATCACCCGCCAATGTTAATACTATGTTGTCCGGTGTATATAGCTTGTTCTTATATTCTTGAAATTGCCTTTGTGTAACGTTTTTAATAAATTCAGGCGTTCCTATTTGATCCCAACCGAGAGGCTGATCGCCAAAAATAAGTCGTTCAAAATCCCATCCTATTTGATACATGGGCGTATCCTGATACATATTGTATTCTTCCAGAATTACACCGCGTTCTTTTTCAATTTCTTCGCTGGCAAAACGTGCATGCAGCAGCATATCCGAAAGTACATCCATAGCAGTTTCCACTTGTTCACTTGCTACTTTAACGTAGTAACCGGCATATTCCTTGCCGGTAAATGCATTGAATTCACCGCCGATCGAATCAATCGTTTCCGAAACTTCTCTGGTATTTTTATATTTCTTTGCTCCTTTAAAAAACATATGCTCAAGAAAATGCGAAATACCGTTGATATTTTTTGTTTCATATCTGCTTCCCGCTCCCGCGAGAATTAAAATGGTAACCGCTTTCGTACTTTTCAGCTTTTCTGTTATAATACGAAGCCCAGAATCGAGTGCGTGTTTTTTATGCATAATAAAGGCAATTAAGGCTATTTTTCACCTCTTGCAAGCCTATCACACTCATTAGTAAAACTAAAGTTCTTTATGTCACGAAGATCATCTCAAAATAGGGCGTTTAATACAATTTCAGTGCTTACTATAGCAACTATATTGGTTTCTCTGGTAATTGTTGGCCGGCTATTTTATTTGCAGGTATTAAAGTATGGTTATTATAATGAAGCTGCTGCTCGCGCACATCAGGGGTATACGGAACTCCCTGCGAAGCGCGGAGAAATAAAAGTTAAAGATTACACAACCGGAGAAGAATTTGTTGTCGCGTCAAATATCACACTTGATCTTATTTATGTTGATCCAAAATTGATTAATAATAAAACGTTGGTTGCCGGCACACTTTCAGATATTTTATTTGATCTTGAACGTGAACGCGAAAGGGATCGTGAACGAGTTATCAGAGAAAAAAGAGAATTTAAACGTACCGGCAATATGGATGCATATGAACGAGTAAAACCCCTTACCGATGAGGAATTAAAAGATTCTTACTATCATGAGATTTTGGATAAGGTAAGCAAGGAAACACGGGAACAAATATTGCTTGAAAACAGTCTCCCGCAAGAGCTCTTGAATGATATTGCAGGGCGGGGGCTTAAAGGAATTGAGGTGAAAAACGGTAATTTATATGCTTATCCGGGTAAGATTTATGACACACGGTATACGGCTCGTATGCTAAGCGATGACTTGCGGATTCCGGCACCGCGGCTTGAAAAGATTTTGCTGGGAGAAAACAGATATGAAGTTATTGCACGAAAAGTTGATCCTGAAATGTCACGGAAAATTCGTGATGTAATACAGAAAGATGCCGAAGACAATCCCGGATCGGAAAATTATGCGGGACTCGGGTTTCAGGAAGAATATTATCGGTTTTATCCGGAAGGGGAATTCGCCGCCAATATTTTGGGATTTGTTGATAAGAAAGGGAAAGGCCAGTATGGAATAGAAGAAACATTTGATAAGCAGCTGCGTGGCAAAAAGGGTATTTTTAAAGCGCAACGCGATAGCGTTGGGAGACAAATAACCGTTGGTGACAGTGTTATTGAGCCGGCGGTAAACGGACAGGATATTACTTTGACTATAGACCGCACGATTCAGCTTGAAGTTGAGCGTATTTTGAAGGCGGGGGTAGAGCGATATGATGCAAACAGTGGCCAGGTTGTCGTACTTGATCCGAAAACGTCACGCATTATTGCAATGGCTCACTCGCCATCATTTAATCCAAATGATTACGGCACCGCATTTGATCTGGTTGATGTTGATTTTTCAGAAGAAGAATTGGAAAGTTTGGTTCCGATTGAGGAGAGCGAAACCCATTTTTATTTTTATAGAAATTGGGATACGGATGACAGGTTTGAGGTTTTTAAAGATATAGAAGAAGGGAAGCAGCCTGTGTATCAACGGTATGCCAATTGGTTTGGTGCGGAAGTATATCAAAACAAAGTTGTGTCCTCCATTTATGAGCCCGGTTCGGTTTTTAAATCAATCACTATGGTTTCTGCCATTGATGATGGTGATGTTACGCCAAACACGGTTTATTACGAAAATGGTCCTTTGGAAGTTGATGAGTTTGAAATCCGTAACTCCGATGATAAGTATCGCGGAAGACAAACGATGACAAATGTTCTTGAGCAATCGTCAAATATAGGGATGGCTTTTGTTGCAAGAGAGATTGGGCGTAATTTATTTTATGCATATATGATGAAATTCGGCCTTGGAGAGAAAACAGGTATTGAATTTGAATATGAAGAAACCGGCTATGTGGAGTATTTTACCGAGTGGGCAGAGTCGGAATTGGTTACTCGCGCGTTTGGTCAGGGTATTGCACTTACCCCTTTACAAATGGTGAATGCATATGGAGCAATCGCCAATAAAGGGCTTTTAATGCAGCCGTTTATTATTGAGTCAATTACCGATGCTCGAAGGAATAAAATCTACACTGAACCTTTTGTTATCAACCAAGCCGTTTCTGAGGATTCGGCGAATAAAATTACGGCTATGCTTGTGAGCGCGGTGGAAAACGGGGTGGCAAACCGTGCACAGGTGGATGGGCATTATATTGCCGGGAAAACAGGAACATCGCAAACTTATAAGTGGGGCAAGCCCTTAACCGGCGCCGGTACAACCATAACTTCCTTTGCCGGTTATGGTCCGGTTGATGATCCGAAATTTGTTGTTTTGGTCAAGCTGGACAGGCCACGTTCAAGTGAATGGGGATCTGAAACAGCGGCTCCGATCTTTAAAGATATCGCAACGTTTCTTTTTGATTATTACAATATTCCACCTGATAAATATTAGGGGAAAAGGGGGATAGGTTTATAGTATGTCCCCCCTGAATCGGATGCGCTATCGTACCGCGATCTCAATATGAATGAGCATTGCTATCCCTATTAAAATGAGTACGATGCAGATTACCGCTACAACATGAACCAATGTAACAAGATGGTTTTTTGTTGCCTCTTTCATGAGCACACTCCTTTTGCAAGATGTTAAAAAGGTTGGTATTATGAATAAATCGCTTGTTTAAGTCAAATAAAAATCGTACAATTAAAATCCTTTTGATTCTTTATTGTCATGAAATATTATGAAAAAAATACTCTTATCACTTTTTGTTTGTTTCATCTGCGCCTCGCAGGCATATGCCTATAATGTTTCGGCATGGCTTCCCAATTGGGATACAAAAGAAGCTTATATATCATTTGAAGATAATACGGAGATTATCGATACAATTAGCCCTTTTTGGTATAACGTGGCTGAAGACGGCACTTTAATTCTTAAAAAAAATTCTGAAGATCAAAAAATTATTGATTTGGCAAAAGAGGAAGGAGTTACTCTTGTTCCAACCATCACAAATTCGTTTAACGGTGATACGGTTAGCCCGGTTTTTAATGATCCCGAGATTAAGAAAAAGAATATTCAAATAATTGTCGATAAGGTGCTGGAAAAAGGATATGACGGTATTGATATTGATTACGAAGGACTGCACAGTGAAGATAAAGATGCATTCACCGCATACATTAGAGATTTGGATGCTGCCTTAAATAAGCACAATAAACTTTTGACTATTGCAATTCAGGCTAAGTCGTTTCCCACATTGTTAAAGTTTGGTGATCGCGGTCAGGACTGGGCCGCACTGCATCCATATGTCGATGAGTTTCGTATTATGACATATGATTACGGATG
>CAZPFH010000066.1:0-5489 GCA_964585825.1 uncultured Candidatus Peribacteria bacterium | reverse complement strand
CTTAGCCATATCAAATCTTTACCGAAAGCATATTTGTTTTTTCTAATACCAACCTTTGTTTTTGCTATAGGAAATATGAGTTATGCTTTTTTTATTTTGAGAGCTCAAGATTTGGGGCTTTCAGTTGCCCTTGTCCCCATTATTTATTTACTATACACCGTTACTTATGCCGTAACGGCAATCCCTGCAGGAAAAATTTCCGATAAAATCGGTAAAATCCCCACACTTATTATTGGAAATATGTTTTTCATCGCGGCATGTGTTTTGTACGCCATAACACTGCCGATAAAATTTTCATGGATACCTTTTATCTTATACGGCCTTTTCTTCGCCTTTAATATAAGTATTGCAAAAGCATACATAACAACCGTTGTACGCAGCCAATTGCATGCAACCGCCATAGGATTACATAATTTCATAATGGGTATTTGCGCCTTGCCGGCAAGTTTTTTTGTCGGCTATTTATGGGACACTTTTGGAGTAACAGTAGCTTTTGGATACAGCATAATCCTCGCCGGCGTTTCGGCGCTTTTATATGTTTTTATGCTTTTTCATCCTAAAGGCCGGGTACGTTAAGCATCGGCATAACGGTTTCGGGCAAAATTCCCCACGTGACATTCGGTCCCAGTTTGTTAACAAATTCAAGTTGAATCACTTCAGGATTACTGCGAAGTGCTTCACCTTTAAGCTTAATTGACTGAGCATCGGCCTCCGCTTCAATAATTTTCTTTTCTTTTAACTCAGTTGCTTGTTCTTTTTCGTATTGGGACGTTTTAATTCGCTGCCTAGCCACCTCTTTTTCTTCAATGGCATTGGCAAAATCCGTTGAATATGTAACATTTCTTAAAACAACTTCCTCGAGCACAATATTGTGTTTTTTATAAGCTTCTTCAAGTAGCTCGCTCATTTCATCAACAATACCCGAACGCTTTTCCGAGACAAGATCAAGTGCGTTATATCGTGCAATAACAGCACGAATTACTTCTCGTGCACGCGGCCTGATAATTTTAACGTAATAATCGCGTTCATCACCCAATTCACGTTTAATATTATCCGCCTCAGTTTTATCTATATGGAAAAGAATAGTCGCATCAACCCACACAACCTGTCCATCTTTCGATCGACTTTCAATACTGTCATCATCAGTTTTCCACCCTTCACCTTGAGCAACACTCATTGTGTATTCCTGTGTTCGCGCGTCCATAATGGTCACCTGTTGCCAAAATGGGATTTTCAAATGGAGCCCTTCGTCAAGCTCATTTTCCAAAACACCCCGCCCTTGGTCAAACATTACCCCTACGTGACCGGCCGGCACCGAAACCAAACCATCCATAATAATAAAGGCAACAATCACGATGATTGCAAGAATAATGCTGAATTTTATTCTACCTTGCATAAACTGCTGCTTAAGATCAACTACTTTAGCCATAGCGTTATAACAGTTATTAAATAGTAACTATGCAACTTTACATTAAAGTTGCTTGTCGATATGTTCTTTGAGCGCTTCTTTCCCTTGAAAGCCAACCATTCGGTCAACTTCTTTTCCGTCTTTAAATACAATCAACGTAGGAATACTTTGAACACCGAATTCACCGGCAACATGCGGTGCCTGATCAACATCAAGCTTTCCGATTTTCGCTTTACCTTCGTATTCTTCAGCAAGCTCTTCTATAACGGGAGCAAGCATTTTACAAGGACCACACCATGTCGCAAAAAAATCAACCAATACTACGCCGTTGGATATTTCGTCCTTAAAATTGTCTTCTTTTAAAACTACTTCTGCCATAGCTTAAAAAGGTTAGGAGTAATGTGGGCACATTCTACACCATAAAAAAAACATTGTATAGAAGAATTAATAGGAATCATTCTTACTTACGAGGTAACTTCGGTATCGTAGCTTTTTGAAAGATATCCCCCATTCGCTTATCCCAACTAACTTCATTAAAAGGCGTTAACCTGCCAAGATACGATCGTCGCAGCAAACGAAGATATGGCAACTTTCGAAGAGCAAAACGATAAACACTTCTACGCAATTCTCGTTTATCTTTATAAAACGGTGTAGTGACAAACTTCAATTTTAATAACGCTTGATTCACTTCTAGCAGTTTTTCTGTGATTTTTTCTCGCGGATCACCTTTTTCCATAATAATTTTAAACAAATAAGCGCCACGATAACCGCCGGTTGTTATTTCCGCAACTACTAGGTTCTTTCCCGGAATACCCATGAAATACCATGTCGAATACTCGTACTTTTTCTCTTTTGGCTGATGTCTTGGCGGTTCGGGGCTGATACCGAAATAAATATGATCTTCATCAGCCATCGATGAGAAATACTCAAAATGCTTTTTTGCCAAATCATCATGTAACACCAATTCCTTTACCGTTTCATACAATTTCTCATCAATTTTTTTCAATTTTTTCGCATTAACGGCCTTGCCACGTTTCATTTCATACGCAAATTTAATAAGAGTGGCAGAATCAAACTCAAGCAATATTTCTTTAAAGGAATCCACGGTATGCTGATACATCTCTTGCTGTAACAATTGTAATCTATTTCGGAATTCCTCAAAAATACTACCCAGACGATTAAAATGGATAACAAACCCTTGATCCAACAATAAATGTATTTCATAAAATTCTTCGTCAACATCAACACGTTTAAGAAAATTAAGAGAAATACTGAAGGCGTCACGAAATTCCGGCACCAAAACGATACTATTTTCGTAAAGCTTAATTGTCGCATGACCTTTACTTAAACTTTTTTCATATTTACTAAAAATTTCAAAATCAGCTTCATATTCGGCAACAAAATCGCCGTCAGCCATAAAAAGAGCTTTTATTAAAAATTGATTCCTTGATTTTACAAAATCACGAAGAAAATCTTTAAATAAATTTCCTAAATTGCCTAAAATAAATCGTTCGCGCGATACCGTCCTGAAAACAACAATTTCATCACGCACACGCCATTCTTTTATGTCTGCAAACTTAATAGTTTCACCAACGTCTCCCGCACCTTTTCCCTTTAGTTGAAAACTATCTTTACTTATGACAATCTCCCCCTCTTTCTCAAGAAGGACTTTCTTATGCTGATTAAGCTTTTTGTATTTTAAATTATAAATCATACCATTAAAGCCGCGATTCGCAGCCTTTAATAAAAATAAAAAGAACTATACTTTTTGGGGTTGCTGTATTGGAAATTGAATTATTTCAAAAGCAGCGTCAGTGTATCGTACTATTAAATAAGCTGTCAACCGCTTTGCAAGTTGGCTCCATTGAAAAAACAGCTTTTTTCTGCTAAAATAAGAGGATAACAAAAACAAAAATACATGAAATTAAGACACCTTATATTAACATTTCTTCTTGTTGTGAGTGGAATACTGTTGTTTTCTCCGCATGTTTATGCGAATTCTTCTCACAACTACGAGTATAAAACGCGACAACAATGGGGCGCGGATGAAACATGGCGGATTTACAACAAAGATAACCCGGCACCGAAACTTATTATTTTCTCGCCGGATTTTTATATACGATATGCCAATGAATTGAAATTAAAAAAAATAATCTCCAGAAATACAAATGGAGAAAAATTGACATGGCCGCTCCAATATCCGAAAAATGTGTCTAAAATTTTCATTCATCATACGGGATCACAAAAAAATCTTGATAATCCCGAACAATTGGTAAGGGATATTTATCATTCTCATACCATTAATCGTGGGTGGGGCGATATAGGCTATAACCACCTCATAGATCCACAGGGAACCGTCTATGAAGGACGATATGGCGGCGATGGTGTTGTTGGCGCACATGTTGGTCCAATGGGAAATCGAGGCTCCATCGGAATTGCTTTGTTGGGCAATTATAATGATCAACCGGTTCCCGAAAAAGCTCGGCAAGCACTTATACGTCTACTTGCCGAAAAGACAAAACAATTCAATATAGATCCTGAGGGAGAAAATTATTTCAGAGGCGTAAATATTCCAAATATTACCGGTCATGAATCGGTTATGAATACATCATGTCCTGGAGAACACTTATCAAACTTGTTGCCGGCTATACGAAAAGAAGTAGCTCGTATAAACAAAAATTACGACTATGCGAAACGCAATGAACAAAAAACAGAAAAACAATATGCGTATCAATATATACCGGTTCTGGGAGAAATCACAATGCCCGCGGATCGCAAAATGGAATATGTCGTAAAATTAAAAAATATGGGGACAGAACCTTGGGATAAAACCACGCGATTATCTCTAATCGGGGATCCGATTGTTAAACGATCACTGATGATTAAGACCGCTCGCATGAATGAATCACTTGTAAAGCCGGGAGAAATCGGCACTTTTACAATTACAATTACGAGTAAACTGTATGGTGGGTACGCAACAGTAAACTTACGCCCCCATTTTAACAATACTCATTCATGCGAAGACGCTTTTTCCATTCCCGTTATAGTGAAAGACCCCAACTTCAATTATGAAGTTACGGCCTTTAAAAAACCAAAAAATAAATTAAAAATCGGTGAAACATTCAATGTCATTGTTACTCTTAAAAATACCGGAAATGTTACTTGGCGAAATTACGGCATACATCGTATATCGCTGGGTTCAACCAATCCGCATGATCGTACCAGCTCCTTTACCGGATCAACACGTATGGGGTTCTTGCAAGAACCAATTGTTCGTCCGGGAAGCGTGGGGAACTTTATATTCAATCTTAAGGCACCCGCATCAGCCGGCTCGTATGTAGAACATTTTGCTCCCGTAATAGAAAGCGTAACGTGGCTTGACGGCAAAAACATGAAATTCGCCCTCACTGTAACATAAATCAATTAATAATTTTTATATATGAACTGGAAACCCATTCCCAACGAAGCTCCCGCAACGGACAAAAAGAAAAAAACGCATATTAGTAAAAAATTTGATAAACATACACTTTCAAAGAAATCATCACATCCGAATATTTCTTACCGACTTTTACAAAGCGTTAGCATAAGACTCCTTGAATATGTCAAAAAAGAAGGGAAATATTCACTTGATGAAGTTGCCGACCTTGTAACAGACATGCAACGTACTATTGTCACTTTACAAAAAAAACGTATTGCCTTATTTGAAAAAGAAAAGGCAAAACACAAAAAGAATAAAAAGAAGCGAAAAAAGAAACCTTTCAACATTAAAAAAATTAAATAAGCTAAAGCCAGCGCTTATATCTGAAGAAAATAAGCATAACAAGAACCACCGCAACCATACCTCCCGTAATAATCCCGGTCGCCAAGGAGTGTTCCGCCATAGGTAAGCCAACGACATTCATTCCATAAAAGCCCGTTACAAACGTTAATGGAAGCATTATAACCGAAAATATAGTAAGAATTTTAATTATATTATTGGTATTATGCGAAAGAATCGATTCGTTTGTTTCATTTAATGTAGTGATGATATCACTGAGTGTCTCCAAGTTGTTATAAATTTTCTCCACTTTATCAACAACAT
>CAZPFH010000065.1:0-5668 GCA_964585825.1 uncultured Candidatus Peribacteria bacterium | reverse complement strand
TTCACCGGTTGCTCCGTTGTTTGTTGTTGCTGTTTTGTATCTTCAGCCATAGCTGATCGTTAAAAATTCTCTATATTATAGCAAATTTTGAGATTTTTCTCAAGAAACGAGCTGTTAAAAAAATTCCTATGCATTAAATCATTTTTTATGCTAAAGTATGCAGCGGCTCCCTTATCGATAGCCTTTTGATTTCTGTTACTAATACATGCCCATGCCTGACGAGGAAAACAAAGAACAAGGTGAACTATTACCCGACGAATCAAATAATGAGAATGAAAACGACAAAAACGAAGAAGAACAGATAACATTTGCACGCAATATTCATAAACGAAGCATTACACGCGAAATGGAAGAGTCTTATCTCGACTATGCCATGAGCGTGATTATTTCCAGAGCATTACCCGATGTAAGAGATGGTTTAAAACCCGTACATCGTAGAATTTTATATGCCATGCACTCACTGGGATTACGATCTAACTCGTCATTCCGTAAGTCAGCGGCAGTTGTTGGTGAAGTACTTGGTAAATATCATCCTCACGGCGATAGCGCAGTATACGATTCGATGGTACGTATGGCTCAAGACTTTTCCTTGCGCTACCCTCTTGTACGCGGACAAGGTAACTTCGGTTCGATAGATGGTGACAGCGCAGCAGCAATGCGTTACACAGAAGCAAAATTAAAGAAAATATCAGATGAAGTATTGGCAGACATAGATAAAGAAACCGTTAGTTGGCATGACAACTACGACGGTCGATATAAAGAACCGTCTGTATTGCCTTCAAAAATACCACAATTATTGCTTAACGGAACCACCGGTATTGCTGTAGGTATGGCAACATCAATTCCTCCGCATAATCTTGGAGAATTGGTTGATGGTCTTATTCATCTTATTGATAATCCGGAAGCAACAATTGAAGAATTAATGGAATTCATCAAGGCTCCCGACTTACCTACCGCCGGGAAAATATACGATACGGATGCAATAAAAGAAGCATATGCTACAGGTCGCGGCGGCATGACAATGCGAGCGCGAGCATCTATAGAAGAAAGAAAAGGAAGACGCTATTCAATTGTAATTACCGAAATTCCATATCAAGTAAATAAGGCAACGCTCGTTGAAAAAATAGCCGACCTTGTTCGTAACAAAAAAATAGTTGGCATTACCGACATCCGAGACGAATCAAATAAAGACGGTATACGCGTTGTAGTCGAACTTAAAAAAGATTCTTTCCCGAAGAAAATATTAAACCAACTCTACAAAAACACACAAATGCAAACCAACTTCAACATGAATATGATTGCTCTTGTTGATGGTCTGCAACCTCGTCTTCTAAACCTCAAGCAGGTTCTTGAATATTTTATTATCCACAGAAAAGAAGTTGTTACCAAACGAACAGAATACGAACTTCGTGTAGCAAAAGCACGCGCACACATTTTAGAAGGGTTGAAAATCGCTATAGATAATATTGATGCGGTTATTGAAACTATTAGAAAATCTGATACAAAAGAAAAGGCGCACAGCGCTTTGGTTAAACAATTCAAGCTTTCAGACAAGCAAGTAACCGCTATTCTCGAAATGAGGTTGCAGACGCTTGCCGGACTTGAACGACAAAAAATCGAAGATGAATATAAAGAAAAAATGATACTTATAGCCGAATTGGAAAGCATTTTAAATGATCCGCAAAAAATTCTTAACATTGTCAAAGAAGAACTTGCTGAAATAAAAGAAAAATATGGCGACAAACGACGAACAGAAATTGTTCCTCACGGGCTTGGAAAATTCTCTATGAGAGACACTATTCCAAACGCTCCTATGATCGTTATGGTTTCACGCGAAGGATATATAAAAAGAGTTTCACCTTCAAAGTTCAAATCACAACATCGAGGCGGCAAAGGAATGATCGGCATTACCACCAAAGAAGAAGACGAGATAAACATCATTCGTTATGCGCGAAATCACAATAATGCCCTCTTCTTTACCAATGAAGGCAGAGTATATCAACTTCCCGTTTATGAAATACCTAAAACAAGCAGAAAAGCAAAAGGGCAACCACTTATTAACCTTATTCAGCTTCGAGAAAAAGAAAGAGTAACCGCAATGCTTATTGTAAAAGAAGAATTCAAAGGTCAATACCTTATGATGGCAACCAAGAAAGGAAAAGTAAAAAAGACTAAAGTTGAATCATTTAAAAACGTTAGAAAAAGCGGACTTATTGCTATTAAACTAAGAGATGGTGATTCGCTCGAATGGGTACGAGAAGTTTCGGAAGAAAACGAAGTCCTTATTGTTACTCGTGAAGGAAAAAGTATCCACTTTAAAGAAAGTGATGTTAGGGCAATGGGAAGAACTGCAATGGGTGTGCGAGGAATTAGGCTTAAAAAGGATGATTATGTTGTAGAAATGGATATCGCCATGACTAAAGACGCATCATTGTTTGTTGTTATGGAAAACGGCTTGGGCAAAAACTCGGCAATTACCAACTATAGATTGCAAACACGTGGCGGAAGCGGCGTAAAAGCGGCAAATGTTACAAAACGTACAGGTAAAGTAGCCGGGGCAAAAGTACTTGAAAAATTTTATGAAGGTGATGCTATTCTTATATCGAAAAGAGGTCAAATTATTCGCATGAACCTTAAAGATGTTCCAACGCGTGGACGTTCAACGCAAGGAGTATACCTCATGCGACTTAAGAAAACTGATTCGGTAAGCACGTTGTCGATTATCAGAACAGATGAGATAAAAAAAGCGGCAGATGAAGAGAATAAAGACAAAGAAGAAAAGAAAGATAAGAAAGAGGAAAAAGACAAAAAAGATGTTAAACAAGCAAGCTTACTATAAATACATCGGTATGAAACGTGGCTTAACGATTTCCCTGATTGCATTGTGTGTATTCTCACATATATCTCTCGGTGGAATAGCATATGCTCAAGACAGTGCTGATCTTTTATTGACTCCGGAAAGTGTTTATTTTTCACAAGAGGTGTTCCTTGAAGGTACTCCGGTTACCATTTACGCAACTATACAAAACACCAGTAATCAAGATTTGCTGGGAACTGTTCAATTTTACAATGAAACAACGGGAAGTCAGATTGGAAGCGACCAAACCGTATCGGTATTTTCAAATAAGACAGATGATATTTTTATACAATGGACCCCATACCAATGGGGAGAACATACCATTAATATTATTGTTGATCCATGGGATTCCGCGGGAGACGACCCCTCAAATAATCGAGTAGTAAAAACAGTAACCGTCTTGCAAGATACCGATTATGACGGAATACCCAATATTGAAGATCCTGATGACGATAATGATGGCGTTCCAGATCAAGAAGATGCCTTCCCTCTGGATGCAACCGAATGGGTAGATACCGACGGCGATCGCATAGGCGATAATGCAGATCCCGATGATGATAACGACGGTGTTCCAGATCAAGAAGACGCTTTCCCTCACAATCCCTTGGAATGGAGCGATTATGACGAAGACGGAATTGGAGACAACGAAGATCCCGACGATGATAACGACGGATTAAGCGATGATGATGAAATCATACTTCAAACAGATCCGAAAAATGCAGACACCGACGGAGATGGATTTCTTGATGGCGAAGACGCTTTCCCTCACAATCCCTTGGAATGGAGCGATTATGACGAAGACGGAATTGGAGACAACGAAGATCCCGATGACGATAACGACGGATTATTAGATACCGAAGACCAGTACGACAACAACAAGGGGCCAACCATAATCATACAAGGCAACACCGTGCAAGCCATTAAGAATCGGTTAATCACATTAAGCGCTGCAAATTCATATGATGAAGATGGGAGTATAGCCGGTATTCAATGGATATTAAATAATGGAGAGACACAAACAGGACCGGTTTTTACTTATTTGATAACTGATGAAGACGATATAACTGTTTCTGTTGCGGTAATTGACGATCATGGAGAAAGCCGCAAAGAATCATTTACCATCACCGTTTTCAATCTTGATTTTTATCTAGCAGGAGCTATGATTTGGATAATAATTGTTCTTGCAATTGTAATTTATTTAAAGTATAGTTCACGGGCAAAAAGAATTTAGCTCAATTTAAAGTATTATTATGAAAAAGGATATTCACCCAAAATACCACGATGACGCTACATTCACCTGTGCGTGCGGGAACGTTGTAGTGGCCGGATCAACTATCAAATCACAAACAACCGATATTTGCAGTAAATGTCATCCTTTTTATACCGGAAAACATAAATTGGTTGATACTGCGGGACGAGTTGACAAGTTTAAAGCTAAGCAGAAAAAAGCACTTGAAATGCAGAAAAAGACGAATGATAACGATAAAGAATCTGACTCGAGTAAAAAGAAAGGAGATGAAAAATATCTCACTATCGAAGATATGAAAGCACTTAAAGAAAAGGGCACAAAAAAGAGCACTAAAAAAGCTGCTAAAAAAAGCAAATAATACGCTTACTCTTAAATTCACTTCATGCCCGGTAACACTATTGGTCAGGTATTTCGAGTATCCACATGGGGCGAATCTCATGGCAAGGCGGTTGGAGTTTTAATTGATGGCTGCCCACCGGGAATTTCATTGAAAAATGAATATTTAGCACAAGAACTTGAAAAGCGAAAACCGCGCGGTAGTGCAGGAACCAAAAGGCGCGAAGCAGATATACCCGAAACGATGTCGGGTGTTTTTGAAGGAAAAACAACAGGGACTCCCCTCTCGATCATAGTTCGTAATAAGGAAATGAACTCAAAGGAATATCAAAACTTAAGCAATGTATATCGTCCGGGTCACGCCGATTATACATATGAAAAAAAATATGGCATTCGAGATTACCGCGGTGGAGGAAGATCATCGGGACGAGAAACTGTCGCGCGAGTTATTGCTGGAGCTGTTGCAAAAAAAATACTCGCTCCTCACAAAATAACCATCCTGGGACACACGACCGGCATCGGACACATTACCGCAGAAACTTTTAATAAGGAGGAAATTGAAAACAACACATTACGATGCGCCGATAAAAAAGCTGCAGAGCGCATGCTAGACTATATACAGACCATCAAAGAAGAAAAAGATTCTGTGGGCGGCACGGTTACCCTTGTTATTAAAAATACTCCACCGGGCCTGGGCGAGCCGGTTTTCAGCAAGCTGGACGCCGATTTGGCACACGCAATAATGTCTATAGGCAGCGTAAAAGGTGTTTCTTTCGGCGCTGGATTTGCAGCAAGCACCATGAAAGGGTCTGAAAACAATGATAGTTTTTATAGTAAAAATGGCCGTATACATACTGCTTCAAATAATGCCGGCGGTATTTTGGGTGGCATTTCAAATGGTGAAGATATTGTCATACATATTGCGATCAAACCGCCCGCAAGCATCGGGAAAAAACAAAAAACGGTAACACGGAGCGGAAAACCGACCGCACTAACCATAGAAGGACGACATGATGTATGTATTGTTCCCCGTGTTATAAGCGTCATTGAAAGCATGACCGCTATTGTCATAACCGATCACCTACTTCGGCAAACAATCAATCACCTTACATGAAACAATTTTCTTTCACTATAAAGGAAACAGATACCAAAACCGACGCTCGCGTCAGTGAATTTATAACACCCCACGGGAAATTGCATCTCCCCACTTTTATGCCGGTCGGCAC
>CAZPFH010000064.1:0-5700 GCA_964585825.1 uncultured Candidatus Peribacteria bacterium | reverse complement strand
GGAGCAATTACAAAAATTTTTGGAAGATTTCTATAAACCAAATACAAAAAAGATGAAAAAAATGAAAAAATTGTTTAATAAGCGTTCATTATGAAGCGACTACTGGCAAATTGGGAATTAAAAGGCTTGGCTGTATTGTCTGCCATGTTGTTTTGGTTTTTGGTTATCGGTACGGAAAATTCTTTTTACACATTTCCCGATCCAATACCTGTAAAAGCATTTAATTTAGCTGATGATCTTGCTGTCGCCGAAGAATTGCCGTCAGTGGCGTTGCGGTTAAAAATAGACAACAGGGAAAGCATGAAAAACCTAACGGTTGATGATTTTAGTGCATTTGTTGATCTTCAAGGGCAAAAAGAGGGGGAAGTTTCTGTTCAGGTTGAGGTGAGCGCAAAAAGTTCGGATATTGCGGTGGTTAAAGTAGATCCTGCTCAAATAAAGGTTACTATTGAGAAAATGAATGAAAAAACGGTTCCGGTGGAATATAAAATAGAAGGTGAAGTAGCGGAAGGATATCAAGTGGAAGAAATAACTCTTTCGCACGAAGAAGTGACCGTAAAAGGGGCGGGACAGGTATTAAATGAAATTTTTGCAGCTACGGCTCCTGTTAAACTTGATGGTAATTCGGAAGATATTGATAAATCGGTAACTTTAGTTGCGTACAATGATGATGGTCGGGAGATTGAAGAAATTGTTTTTGAAGAAGAGACGGTGGATATATCGGTAGATATCGAGCCCCGTAATAATCAAAAAATAGTTGGTGTGCAGCCAAGCATTATTGGGAAACCAGATAACTCCGTTTGGATTGAATCGATAAATGTCGATCCTTCATATATTATTCTGGAAGGTAAAAAAAGCGTACTTGACGATATTGAATATATTGCTACGCAAGAAATTGTTGTAGATGGGCTTACTGAAAATAAAACATTTAATGTACAGGCGGCTCAGTTACCTGATGGTGTCGAAATCACAGAAGAATCTATTGCCGTTTCAATACAGGTTGCGCCGTATGATACGGTTGATGAAAATGTGCAACGCAAAACGGTTACAGTCCCGCTTTTGGTAAAGAAGTTTAAAACGGTACAACGTGGAAGTGCACTTGATCCACCTTCGGCAACGCTGATTGTAGAGGGCGCTTCTGAGAAGTTGAATGAAGTTGAATCTTCATTACGGTTTGAACTTGATATATCTAAACTGCACCAATCGGGAGAAACATTGATATTGGACGAAAATGATCTTAACTTGCCGCAAGGAGTGGAGGTGGTGAGTCTTTCACCGCAGACAATTACGGTTACGTGGAACTAACTATTTATCATCGACTTCGTCCAGTTTTTCAAGAATTGCCTCGGCTTTTTGTTTTTCTTCGGCACGTTCGGTTTTTTCTTCTTCTTTTCGTAATTCTCGCTTCGCTTCTTTTTCGAGCTCTTTGGCTTCTGCAACAAGACTTTCAATCTCTTCGGTTTCATTTTCCATTTCTTTGTTGATGGTATCAATTTCTTCTGCTTCTGTTTGAAGAATTGCAATAAATTCCTTCATAGTATCTTCATCTGCATTAAGCATGCCTTGCACGCGGATGGTTCGTGCTTCTTCGGGAAGACTTTGAAGGGCCGGAGAGTTATCGATGAGAGATTGTAATGTTTCTTTTGTGTCCATTTAAAAGAGATTAATGATTAATAATAAAAGGAGTGATTAAGTAAGTTTTTGAAAGTTTGGTTGATCGGCAAGCTGTTGAGCATAAATGGTAACATCTGTAATGGTGGCTTGTTTCTCATTACCTTTCTCGTCAACTTCTTTATACCCTTTTTGTCCTTCCGGTGCTTTATACATTCTCACTTTTTTCCCGCTTTTCAAAGTAAATGACAAACCTTCTTCAGGTTTAAGCGTTTGCAATTGTTTTATAATAGTTTGTTGGTTATTACTGACCATTTCATCGTGTTTAGCACGACTCTCTTTAGTTGATATTTTTTGTTTTGGCTTAGCTTTTAATTTGTCCGATTTTCGAGCAAGATTTATATTTTGATCAGCTTTTATATCATAGGAGTAAACTTTTTTAATATTCAATGTGTCTCCGTTATAAATGCGCACTCTTTTGCCTTCTCGTTTCCCCATGTCGGTAACATAATATGTTTTGTCGCCACTATCGCATACTGCATTAACAACGTCCCCGTTTTTTCGTTTAATTTGTATACTAACCGCTTTGCCTTTTGGTGTTTTTAGTAAGTCATGAATTTTCAGTTTTGCAACATCTCTTAGTACAAAAGTATTTTCGTCGATTATTTTACTTACGTGAACACTGTTTTTTTCTTTAAAGATAGGGTTGTTTATCTTGCCGTATATTGTTTCACCTTGCTCTGAAAAATTGAGTCCACCTTTTATCTCTTGTGTTTTTTTAGCTTTTTTATCAATGCTTCCTTGTGGCTTTAATGACGGTGTAGTCGGTATTTTTTTTGTCAAACTCGCATAAAGAGGTCCATTATATGGCTTAACATCATATTTTTCTGCGACATCGTCACCTGCATCTTCGGGAAGTCTTGCCATAATTCTTTTTAAATTTTCATTTGCTTTTGGAGGGCTCGAATCGTCAATAGAAGCATTAAGATTTTTCATGTTTTGGAACCAGTTTGATACGGCTGTGTATACCTTATTACGTGAAGGTTGATCTTCGTAGTTATCGGGATTTTTTTGCATAATCAGTTTTGCAACATCCATAAGTTTACTTTGATAGGTGCTAAACATAGTAACAAGCTTATTTACCGAGCGGCTTAATTGTTTGAGCCATGCTTTTGCCGCTTCCGAATATTCTTTTTTTTCTTTTGGTCCATATTTTTCAAGTATATCTTTATCGGGTTTTACTGCTTTTTTTGCAGTTTCCATTTCTTTCGGTTTTCTTTCAGCAGCAAGTTCGGAAGGGCTTTTGATTGTGTATTTAGGACTCTTTGTAAATTTAGCCATTCTATATCTGTCTGGTAAAGTTCCTATGATTTTTTTTGGCATTCTAGGCACATAATAATCTAATGCATCAGTAGTATCGCCTTTTCTATCTTTAAGTCGTGTATTGATTCTCCATGCGGCACCATCTACTGATCTGGCAACATATGCTTCGATATTGCCGTGAACAAAATGTTTAACTTTTCCTTTTTCAACACTATTAACAAATTCATCCAAGATTTTTTGTTGCTGAGTAGTTAATTTTTGTAGATGTTCATCCGGATTTGCTATTGTTTTGAATAAATCTGCAATTTTTTCTTGTTTTTGTTCAGCGGTTTCTTTAACTTCTTTTGGTTTTGTGGCGGTTTCTTTTGTTTTATCTGGAGTTTTCTTTGCTTTTACCGGTGATTTTTCCGTTGTTTGAGTGATTCGCTTTGCCTTAACGTCGAATTTGTTCATTAAACTTTTACCGCCCGGTTTCCAGTTTATTCCCGCGAGTGGATTGGTTTCCGCTGCAAGATTTTCCCCTTGTTCGTTTTTAATTTTCCAACTTGATCGATCGCTTTCCAGTACATATTTGTCAGGATATTTTCGATCCTTCATTTTAACTGACAACATATTCCCAACTCGCGAAACTTGTATAGAGCCTTGTGTTACTTTTTGCTTATCTTCAAGCATTGAATAGGTGGTAATTAAAGATTCAGCCCATGCTTGTGATCCAAGTTCTTCATTCTGCAATCCTTTTAATGATGAGCTAAGAAGTTGTTTTTTGATGTCCGGCAATTTTTCATTAATTACCTTATTTATATTTGTTACGGTTTTCTGCACGGATTCTGCGTATCGCTCCATGTATTCATGATATTGATTCAGTTTTTTATCTAATTTTGCCAATTTTTCATGTATTTTTTTGAGCCTTTCACTCGGGTTTTTCTTCATTTGTTTTTGAATTGCCTCAGCAATACGACCGACTTTGTCGTTTGTTGCTTTCACGGCTCTGTCGGCTTCTTCCGGGGTCATTTTTTCTTGTTTTTCTTTCCCGACAGATTGGCTTTGTAAAGTTTCACCGTTAGAGGGTTGAGGTGTTTGCTTCATAGGACTCATATGTTTTTGTTTTAATTATATCTTTTAATTATAGCAAAAAAAGCCACGCTTGTAAATTAACAAACGGGAGATAGCTCTGCTAAAACAGCTCCTACTCTTCTTCTTTTTTCAAGTATAACGTTTGTGTAGGGAAGGCCATTTCCAAGCCGGCTTTATCAAACTCCTCTTTAATTGTCAGGTTAATCTTGTTTTTTGTCTTTAAGAAGAAATTAAAATCAGTTGGATTTTTTACATAATACGTATATTCGATACGCAGTGACGAGGGGTCGTATTCTGTGAAAAAAACACGGAAATCCTGGGTAAGATTTTTTTCTTCTTTCAATATATTTTTAATAATTTTGATCGCCTGTTTAACTTGTTCTGACGTGCTGTTGTAAACCAGGCCGATTGCGCCATCGTCACGCCGTGATTGTCTTTTTGACATGTTTTCAACAATAGCTTTTGCCAATGTGCTGTTTGGTACTGAAATAACGGTGCCAAAAAAAGTTTCTATACGTGTTGTTCGCATGCCAATATCTTGAATAACTCCTTCATTTTCATTAAATTTAACAACATCCCCGACCTTGTAGGGTTTATCGGCGATAATTGAAATGGAGCTGAAGAAATTCCCCAAAGTGTCCTGAGCTGCCAATGCTATTGCCAAACCTCCAATTCCAAGACCGGCAACGATTGCACCAATGTCATAACCAAAAATATTTAGCACCATGCTGGCTCCTATAACCCACAAAGCAATATTTGTGATGCGAGTGAGAAGTCGTGTCAGCTGTATATCAAATCCGTCTTTGCCTCGAAATAATTTGGCGATATAAGTTTCAATAAGAAAGTCGGAAAGCAAGGTGATTCCTTGAAAAATCTTAATAATGAAAATAATTTGAGCCACCTTCGCAATATATGTCCAAATATTATTCGGTATGTCCAGTGATTTGAGTCCGAAATAGACACCTCCAAGAATAATAATGAAGATAAAAACCTTTTGAATAATATTCAGAATTGTATCGTCAAGTTTTGTTTTGGTCTTCTTTGCAAACTTATTAAATGCTCGTTGAATGATAATTTTTAAAATAAGTGCTCCAACGAGTGACGCGACAAAGATTGTTATAGCAATCAGATAGCTTCTTGTGGTATTGCCGAAATATGAGTATTGAAGAAATTCCTGGTAAGACATACTATGTAAGTGTTAGTAAGTTCGCTATCACCATAAAATATTTTATTGCAAATAGAAAGAGATGATTTGTGCACCAATACAATCTGACATTAAAAAAGTAAGCCGTGTCCCGTCATGTTATGATTTGGTGGAAATTTGGGATGAGCGAATGCTGGGGATGACTGATAAACCCACTATTTTAAAAGTGGTTGATGAGAAAAAATTATCGAAAAATATCCATACGGATTATATAGATTTCGATATTTCTATGAAAAAGGACAAGCGCCCTTCTGACGCGCGATTAATTGTTTCATATCATCAGCATGAATATACGCCCCCTCTGCAGGAATTACGAAAGGTTGTTCAAAAAATGCAGATGCATAATGCAGATATCGGGAAAGTTGTAACAATGGCTCACGCGGAACAGGATAATATAATATTGTTACGATTGCTGACCGAAATACAATTTCCTCTTGTAGCATTTTGTATGGGAGAAAAGGGCAGGTTGAGTAAAATTATGGCGCCGC
>CAZPFH010000063.1:0-5835 GCA_964585825.1 uncultured Candidatus Peribacteria bacterium | reverse complement strand
CTTGGATAAGACTTTTTGTTCAATTATTGGCAGCATTAACAATTGTTATTTCCGGCATAGGAATAAGCTCAATTAGCAATCCTTTTGGTGGAGATATTGTTCTTGACCAGATTGGGGTTACGATTTCTTTAGGTGATTTTATTTTGCAAATAACCTTATTGGCTGATTTTTTTACTATTGTTTGGATTGTCCTTATCGTTAATACGATGAATTTTCTTGATGGGTTAAACGGACTTGTTAGTGGCGTTTCTTTTATCGCTGCCGCAACTTTTTTTGCTTTGAGTCTTGGAGATCATAACGTGATTGATCAAACAACCGTTGCGACGCTTGCGAGCATTGTTGCTGCGAGTACTTTGGCGTTTTGGTTTTTTGATTTTCATCCCGCTAAAATATTAATGGGGGATACCGGAAGTATGTTCTTAGGCTTTCTTATAGCTGTTTTTGCAATTTATTCAGGGGGAAAGGTAGCTACCGCTTTTCTTGTTTTGGGATTTCCGATTCTTGATGCGTTTTGGGTTATTACTCGAAGAATTGTTCAAGGTAAATCCCCAATGCAAGGTGATTTGAAGCATTTACATCATCGATTGCTAGAGGTTGGATTAACGGAACGAAAAGCATTGTTGCTTATCTATGTGCTTTGTGCCATTTTTGGCGGGAGTGCTATTTTCTTGGGAACAACACAAAAGCTGTTTTTGATGATTGCCATGGGTATAATAATGGTAATAATGGCTACTATTATTGTTTTTTATGGTCTTAGAAGACTCAAAAAGCTTTAGTTGATTTATTCACTTAAGCTCTTTAGAATAAAACCCCACTTTACTATTACGTAAATATTAAAGGCTTGTCAGATATAGTTGCAGACATTAAAGCCAGATTGAGTATTGAGGACATTGTAGCTCAATATGTTCACCTTAAGCCGTCCGGAAGAAATTTAAAAGGACTATGCCCTTTTCATCAAGAAAAGACCCCAAGTTTCATGGTAAGCCCCGAAAAGCAAATAGCATATTGTTTCGGTTGTCATAAAGGTGGTGATATTATCAATTTCATTGAGGAGGTCGAAGGTGTTGAATTTAAAGATGCAATCACAATTTTGGCTGATAAAGCCGGGATAGATATGGCGCAATACCAATTTTCCGAACCCAAACATTCCACTTCAGAGAAGAGTGTTTTGTATGAGTTGCATGCTGCTGCTGCATCTTTTTATGAGGATACTTTATGGAATACGGAAAAAGGTGAAAAAGTTCTTACATATTTGAGGAATAGAGGATTGAATGATGATACTATACAAAAATTTCACTTTGGTTTGGCACCGGATTCGTTTGATAAAACACATTTATACTTGGTGAAGCAAGGATACTCACGTGAACACATTGTTTTATCAGGTATGGCTATAAGTAAAAATACACAAGCAGATTCAGTTTATGACCGTTTCCGCGCTCGATTGATGATTCCGATTTATGATAATGTTGGTAGGATGGTTGGTTTTGGAGGACGAGCACTGAAAAAAGACGATCAGCCCAAATACCTTAATTCACCGGATTCACCAATATATAGAAAGAGTGATATTTTGTACGGATACAATTTGGGTAAGGATGCAATTAAGAAAGAGGATGCGGTTATTTTGGTTGAAGGTTATTTTGACGTTATTATGTCCCATCAGGCGGGGGTGGTTAATGTTGCAGCAACTTCAGGTACGGCACTGACACCGCAACAGATTAAATTGATTAAAAGATTTACTAAGAATATGATTTTCAGTTTTGACACTGATAAAGCGGGTATTGAGGCTGCAAAAAGAGGCTTTGAACTTGCTCAGCATGAAGAAATGAACGTGCGTGTTCTTCACGATATGGCTGCAAAAGATCCTGCTGATTTTATTAAAGAAAACCCGGATCAATGGATTGAAATTGTTAATCAATCGATACCGTTTATGCAATTTTGTATTGATGAGGTTGTCAGGTCGCATGACGACGGTTCATTGCAGGGGAAAAAGAAAATGCTTGCCGAACTTCATCCATTTTTTCAAATACTTTCGAGTTCTTTTGAAAAAGATTATTTTGTACGTGAACTGGCACAAAAACTTGATATCAAGGAAGTGGTTATTTATGACGAATTAAAAAAGAAAAAAGCGATGCACACATATACTCAATCCGAAAACCAAAAACAACCTGATGTATCAACAAAAAAAATTAGAAGTTTAGACCTTTTGCTAACTCTTATTATTGAATATCCTTCATTGCTGGAAAAAGAATTTAAGGCTATTCCTGAAAAAATGCTTGAAGAAAACGAAAAAGGCATTTACAACGCGATTAAAGATAACTATAATTTGCTTCGAGCAGAGGGTAAGAGGAAGGAATTTTTGACGTACCTGAATGACGAAATACAGCAGAGAATTGAGATGATCTCTCTTTTCGTTGACGAAGTCTACGGGACCTATAATGAGCATATGATACGAGAAGAGGCGCAAAAATTACTTGAAAAGAATGTAAAAAGATTGCTTAATAATCAAAAAAAGAATTTATCTTCTAAAATTAGAGAAGCGGAAAAAAATGGTGATGCATCAATGGCAAAAGAATTACTGATCAAGCTTCAAAAACTCATGAGCTCTTAAATATTATCGTATGGCACGTACTCGAAAATTTATTGTCCATCCCAGTGAGGACAAACTCTCGGAATTTCCCAAGGAAGTCAGAACCCTTGTTAAAAAGGGAAGGCAGCAGGGATTTGTTACACAGCAGGAATTAATGAAGGCAGTTCCTAAAGTTGAAGAGGATCTTCTATTATTGGATGAAATATATGGTCTTTTTCTTGATTTGGGGATTGACGTTATTGATGTTAAAGATGCAATGATTTGGAAGAATAAAGAAGAGAAAAAAGATAAGGAAAAAAAGAAGAAAGAAAAGAAAAACGTTGAATTGCGTGAAATAGCAAATGATTCAATTCGATTGTATTTATGCGAGATAGGGAAAGTCCCGTTATTGACAGCAAGGGAGGAAATTGATTTGGCGCGTGCTATAAGGAAGGGAGACCAGACAGCTAAACAAAGTCTTGCTGAGGCTAATCTTCGATTGGTTGTCAGTATTGCAAAAAAATATATTGGTCGCGGGTTGTCATTTTTGGATCTTATACAGGAAGGTAATATAGGTTTATTCAGAGCGGTTGAAAAATTTGATCCGAACAGAGGATTTAAATTTTCAACATATGCGACATGGTGGATCAGGCAGGCGATAACACGTGCTATTGCCGATCAGGCGAGAACGATTCGTATTCCGGTACATATGGTTGAAACGATTAATAAGTTGACGCATGCACAACGAAGATTGGTACAGGAGCTGGGTCGTGAGCCACTTATCGAGGAACTTGCTGCGGAAATGGATATGGATATTAAAAAGGTTCGTCATATTATGAAGATATCTCAAGATATTGTTTCACTTGAAGCCCCTGTTGGAACCGAAGAGGACAGCAAGCTTGGTGATTTTATTGAGGATGATGATGCTCTTTCGCCATCAGATGCAACCAATCGACAAATAATAAAGGAAAATATACATGAGATGTTGCAATATCTTTCACCACGTGAACGAAAAATTATTGAAATGCGGTTTGGATTAAAAGATGGAGTGGGGCACACACTTGAAGAAGTTGGACATGAATTTAACGTAACCAGAGAACGTATTAGACAGATTGAAGCTAAGGTATTACAAAAATTGAAAGAACATCCGACCAGCGTCAAAATCAGACCTAATTAATACATATCTTAACGTACTATTACTATGGCAGACTCAAATACAGAAGAAAAAGTAACGCTTGTAACCAAAGACGGATATAAGAAGCTTGTTGAAGAATTAGATAACTTAAAAAATGTTAGGCGTAGAGAGATTGCTGAACGAATTAAAGAAGCAATCAGTTACGGAGATTTATCGGAGAACTCTGAATACGAAGAAGCAAAGAACGAACAAGCATTTGTAGAGGGAAGAATTTTAGAACTTGAAGAAAAGGTTAAAAATGCACAAATAATTGACGAGAAAAAAAAGAAGTCAGCAAAAACAGTTCAACTTGGATCAAAAGTGAAAGTGAAAAATAATTCCATAAAAGGGTCAAAACCTACTGAATATGTTATTGTCGGGTCAACTGAAGCGGGCTATGAAAATAAAATTTCCAATGAATCGCCTGTAGGGAATGCCCTTCTTGAAAAGAGTGTTGGAGATAAAGTGAAGATAAATGTGCCTGCCGGGATTATGGAATATGAAATTCTCAACATAAAATAATGGCGTATTCTCTAAGAAAGAAGATTATCAAAATAACGCTCCATGTTCTTGGTGTGCTGTTATTTGTTGTTGCAACATCATATGCTTTGCTTGCAGCATATGGATATCAAATAGATTTACTTCACAGAAATATTGTAAAAACAAGCATTATTGATGTTAATGAAAAATATCCTTCTGCAATCCTTTATGTTAATGATAATAAAGTTTCTGAAAAACTTCCGTTTCAAGTTAAAAATATAGAACCCGGTACATACACTTTAAAGGTTAAAAAAGAAGATTTTATTGATTGGAGTAGAACGGTTGAAGTTTTAGAGGATGTTGTGACTATTGTTGATGATGTCTATCTTGTTCCGAAGGTTGTTGATAAATATATCGAACAATTATTACTTCAATTTGAGTATGACGAAACATTTGTAATTCGTAATACTGTATTTTTTGTCGATTTAGCACAACGTAATATTTACAGAGCGAATATGACTTTTGATAAACCGGTTTTTGATGAAATTGAAATTCCTGAAGATATTATATATAACAAGGTTTATCCAGTAGGGGCGGGATATATAGCGTTTGAGGAAGATGAACGAGTATATCTTTATAATATCAATACTGAAATATTTGTTGAGATTTTGATACCGAATGAATTTACTCAATTTACTTTGTTTTATACTTCTTCACTTAAGGGCATTTATGAAAATAATGGTTCTTTGTTTATAGTTGATATTAGTGATCAGGGTATTTTCCAAGGGATTAAATTGCTTCAAAAATTAAATGAAGAGATTGTTTTACAGGTGCAGTCTGTTGATGCACATGTTCTTATTATGCTTGATGATGATCTTTATGAATATAGAGATAACCGTTTGCTTATTATAGATTCTGAAGTTGCAGCACTGCCTAATGTATCCCCACATGGTGATGCTCTCCTTTATAAAAAAACAATCGGTGAAGTATATGTGTATTCTTTTGAAACATTACGAAATAAGTTAATTGCACGATTTGCCGACAAGGCAGATAGTGTAGAATGGCTTTTTACGGGAAATCATTTCTTGTTATTAAGAAACGACAATGTATATGTATGTGATATGGTTATGGATAATTGCGCTGTATTGTTATCGCAACAAGACATTCGTGCCCTATATGTTATGCAAACAAAACCCCTCTTGGTTGTTATAACGGAAGAGGGGATTGAGCGAGTTGATTTAACGTTTGATAAACGCTGATTATTTCTTCTTTTTTGTTGAGTATTTTTTCCTTTTCGTTTTTCGCTTTTTACTCTTAGCTTTTAATTTTTTTATTTCCGGATAGGTTGTGAAAAATTGATAGATGTTATAGCCCACCAAATATAAAGAGATGATTAATGTTACGTACAAAATAAAACGCATGCTTAAATAGGGAACTGCGTTTGTTCTTGAAGATGTAAGGATAATAAGTGTTATTGCTATCCAAATAAAATGTCCGGGTGTTCTTTTGTATACTCTTCGAAAGGCCTTGTTTTCTTTTTTGGCAACAATAATTATTTTTAATGCTATTGCTATAACCACAAGCGCGATTGCATATGAATATATTATCGTTGCAT
>CAZPFH010000062.1:0-5938 GCA_964585825.1 uncultured Candidatus Peribacteria bacterium | reverse complement strand
GCTGATTCTCTCTAAACCATGGAATACGAACTATCATCGCTAATGCGGCGGATTGAGGAGTATACCGATTCCGTTCAGGAGAAAAAAATACGTAAAGCTTTTGATTTTGCACAAAAAGCGTATGGAAACAATACCAGGGAATCGGGTGGATCGGTCTTGTCTCATGTTATAGAGACGGCTAAGATTTTAACGACTTTAAAAGTTGACGAGGAAACGCTTATTGCGGCCCTTTTGCATGAAGTTCCGAATTATTCCGAAAAACAATTGAAAAAAATTACTTCAGTGTTTGGCAAAAATGTTTCTTTGCTGGTTTCCGCCTATGAAAAAATGGCAACCATTAATGCTAGCCATGGCGAATCGGAAATGGAGACCTTGAGGAAAATGGCTCTTGTTATGGCTAAAGATTTACGTGTGGTGTTAATTAAACTTGCTGATCGATTACATAATTTACAAACACTTGAAGAGCTCGATCAAGACGCGCAGAAAAAAATGGCTCGCGAAACACTTGATATTTATGTGCCTTTATCATCACGATTGGGGGTTTATAGACTCCGATCTGTTCTCGAAGATTTGTGTTTTAAATATCTGAATAGGCGTGAATACAACAACATTAAAGCTCAATTAAAAACACTAGGAAAAAAGAAGAAAAATGCTATCGACGATATTATTGCTTCTGTTAAAGAGTTTCTTAAGGAAAGAGAGTTTGAAGCTTCTGTTGCAGGTCGTTATAAAAACACGTATAGCATTTATAAAAAGTTAAAGAAAAAAGGAAAAACATCAATTGATGATATCCACGATATTTTTGCTGTTCGTATTATTTTGCCGAGTAAACGAAATGAAGAAGGAAAAGAATCAATAGGGGATTTATATGAACTTATTGGACATTTCCATAACGAATGGAAGCCTATTCCCGGTAGATTTAAAGACTACGTGGGATTTCCGAAGCCAAATGGATACAAAAGTTTACATACGACCGTTATCGGGCTTGCGCCACATTCACATAAAGAACCTGTTGAAATACAAATTCGTACTGAAAAAATGCATGAAGAGGCTGAATATGGAATAGCTGCTCATTGGCTCTATAAAGAAACAAAAGGATCTTCGGTACAAATGAATGATGAAAACATGTTGGCGGAAAAACAACGTGCGCAGATGGATTGGATTCAGAGTCTTGCAAAATTAAGTATGCATTTTGATAATCAAGCTGAGGAAGATGTTATGCATGAGCTGAAAGTTGATCTTTTTCAAGATCGTATATTTGTCTTTACACCTCAAGGAGAAGTTAAAGATCTGCCTCAAGGTTCAACTCCTATAGATTTTGCCTATTCAATTCATACGGATGTTGGAAACAAATGTTTTATGGCAAAAGCAAACGGTAATGTTGTCCCATTGCAATATGAGCTTAAGAACGGGGAGGTTATTGAAATCGTTACACGTTCCAATGCTTCGCCAAAGCTTGAATGGCTTTCTTTTGCAAAAACAAGCAGTGCACGCAGTAAAATAAAAACATTTTTCAAAAGTTTTGATCAGGATGAGAATTTCAAACAGGGTAAAAAGCTGCTAAATAAAAAATTACAGCAAATTGGCAAGCCCAAGCTAAACCCGAAATTGACTGCATTGAAACATATTAACGATACTATCTTGCCGCTAAAAAAACGTGAAGAAATAGTACGTCAGGTGGGCAGTGGTTCCATCCTGGCTTCTTCCGTTATTCGAAAAATGTATAGTCCCGATGAAATTTTATCATCAGAATCGCACAAGAGTATACAAAAAACAGATGTGAAAATCCGAAAAGAAAGTGATATAGGTAATCATATTTATGTAGGCGGTGAACGAGGATTGCCTGTAAAAATAGCTCAATGCTGCAAGCCGACTTTTGGGCAACCGATTGCGGCTTATGTTACGCGGGGCAATGCTTTAACCATTCATAAAAAACAGTGCCCGATTTATAAAAAAAGTGATTCTCAAAGGCACACAACGGCTCGATGGGTTGGTCAGATTGAAGATGATGCTCGAATGGTGAGACTTATCGTAGAGACAACCCCGGCTACCACTATTATGAGAGAGGTTACAAAACATATTAATAAAAGTTTAGCTTCTATTATAAATTTTCATATTCAAAAACGAACCCAACAAAAAATTATTTGGGAAATTGATGTTGAAGTAGCCGACTTTACACAGTTTTCCGATATATTACACAATGTTTCTTCAGCTCAAGGAGTTTATTCTGTGAGAAAAGCAACATAAATGAGTGTATTAATATGAAAATGCCAGAAATTGCTGGGTGGTTTTTTTAAGACTGCTAGAATCTTCTTGCGCAAGAGCCAATCGTACAATGTCATTGTATGGTTTTTCCAGAAAAAACTTGAATACTTTTTTCAAACGCAGTGAAATGTTTTCAAATTCTGTCTGATGTAATGAATATAAATCGGGCATAATTCCCAATAAATCGCACAGTTTAATTTTAAATGCTTCAAAAATAATACCTTCGTTATTTAAAGTATTTAAAGCATTTAATGTATCAATCAACAAGTCGTATATTTGCTGATGGTCTTCATTTTCGGTTATACATCGGCTTGTCATTTTCGCGCTTTTGGTAGCTGTGTAAAATTTATTTAGTTCTTCGCGAAAGGTAGGAAAGCTATTTATGACGTTGCATTCGGTTATCAACGTTGAATGGGGTCCGTTATATAATTCGAATTCACCAATATTTAACAAATCAAGATGACCTGTGAATTTACTTTCAAGTCTTCTTGCTCCTTTTGCGTAGGCTCGTATTTTGCCATACAGCGGACTGAGTATCATTATTGAATAATCTTTTTCTCCGCGAGGGTATCGTTGCAAAATAATACCTTGAGTTTTTTGAACGCGCATAATTTTTTAATCTAAAATGAATTTACTTCTAAGATAAATATATACCGCAAGAAAGCTACACAGTACTCCCAGTCCCATTGACGCAAGAAGTTCTATAAAGAAAATGTTCATAATCGGAACGGATTGCAAATATGACGCAATGCTTATTTGAGCAATATTAATCTGGCTTCCCATTATAAACAGTAGCGCTGCTGCAATTAGCATAGAAAATATGCCGTAGAATAAGCCTTCAATAATAAATGGCAGACGAATAAAATTATGGGTTGCGCCAACCAATCTCATTATATAAATTTCACGTTGCCTATTATAAATTGTGAGTAAGATGGAATTTGAAATAATAAGAATAGATCCGGCTATAAATATAACAAAAATCCAGAAGATAATTTGGTTGGTAGCTTGCGAGAGTTCTATAAGATTTTTAGTTGCGGCTTGCGTTGCATTATTTTGTGTTGATGCATTTGTAACGGTGTCTGCCAGCAGATGTCTGTATTTTTCCTGATTTAAAAATTGTTGCACCATAATATGCAACTCGGGTTTTTCCGTTGTTATGTTTATACTTGCGGGCAGAGGATTGTCAACACCGTACTTACTTAAAAATGCTGCTGTTTTAGGGCGTGTTTTTGATACAATTTCCAGTGCGTCCGATTTTGATGTATAGGTTATATCAACAATGCCGTTAAGTTTTCTCATCTCTTTCATCATTTGTTGTACTTGAAAATACTCGGTGTCATCTTTCAGATAGGTTACAATATCAACTTTGCGGGTAAGATCGTTTAAAGCTTCTTGTGTAACAAAGTTAACGCTTAAAATAATATTGAAAATAAAAATTAGTATACCCATAACTAAAACAGTGGCTGTAGTAAGGTATTTATTGCGCCACATATTTGAAAAACTCAGGCTGAAAGCGCGAACAATGCTGTGTTTTGCAGTGCTTTTCTTGTGCTTTTTATTATTTTTATGCTTATGATTCTTTTTCGTCTTCTTCATGACGTAGTTTAATTAGTGACGATTTGTATATATCGGGTTCATATGGCTCCAGTCTTACAATCTTAGTATTCATACCCTCATCAATTATCAACTTATTTAGTGTATAAGTAAATACGAATTGATCATAGCCCAGTACAATAATATGCGGTTTGTATTTTTTGATCGCCTTGTATTTATCGTCTTCACTTCCCAATATGACTTTATGTGCTATGTCGGTGTTTTTTAGTTTTTCCAAACGTTTCTTCTCATTATTTTCCGGATACGTTCCTTTTACGTTTTTTACTGTATTGTCGCGAGCCAAAACAACGATAAGTTCGTCGCCAAGCGTTTTGGCTTCTCGTAAAAAGTGTTCGTGTCCGGCATGAAAAACATCAAATGTCCCAAAAGCCATGACAATTTTTTTATGGTCGTTTTCTACCATGCATTAAACGCGATCAGGGATGAATAAATGTAAATAAACTAGTGCTGCAAACAAAATAATAACCAATAAAATAAGAATAATATTTGCCATCTTATGTTCTTTTTCGCTCGTAGTGAAGCTTACTTTTAAGCTCATG
Source organism: uncultured Candidatus Peribacteria bacterium (assembly GCA_964585825.1). Classification (GTDB taxonomy): domain Bacteria; phylum Patescibacteriota; class Gracilibacteria; order UBA1369; family PNNO01; genus PNNO01. The sequence continues at coordinate 1,520 of CAZPFH010000062.1, read as the reverse complement.
AATCCATATACGGCCGCACTTAAAATAAACGGTATTTCAAGAATACTTTTTGTAGCATAAGCGGTTTGAACCATATGCCCGTTGGTAAGCATCAAATGGGCTATAATATGGATAATTCCGACGACAAAAAAGAAAATAAGTGCGACTTTTTGTATATTTCGGTCAGTATTCATGAGATCATTATACCAAGAGGTGGCGGGAGAATAAATATTAACTTTTTTCCCTTCTTCGGGTACACTGAATTCGAACGATTAATAAAAAAGAATGCTTTCTGAAAAAGAAGTAAATCACATTGCAAAACTTGCACGACTTAAACTCTCTTCGGAAGAAGTAAAGCGGTTTTCAACTCAGTTGTCGGATGTTTTAACGTATGTTGAGCAGCTTGATGAAGTTAATACAGATGATATCAAAGAAACATCACAAGTGACCGGTTTAAAAAATGTTACTCAAGAGGATGTTATTGATAAGAAATGTGACGGCGAAGAGTTACTTTTGTCTTCTCCTTTGCCGAAAGAAAGAAAGCAGATTCGTGTAAAAACAGTAATTGATAATACTTAATGGATATACAAAATTTAACGATCGATACGATTCATGAAGGGCTTATTAATAAAAAATTTTCGTGTACGGAAATGGTTAAAGCTTTTTTGGATAAGGCTCGAAAAGAAAATGAGCGATTAAATATATATATTACAATTACAGAGAAAGAAGCTCTTGATTCTGCAAAACTTGTCGATGAAAAAATTGCTCGTGGCGAGTCGATTTCTCCTTTGGAAGGAGTGCCGTGCAGTATTAAAGATCTTATTAATACAAAAGGGACTAAAAGTACTAGCGGTTCGGCAATTCTTTCCGATTTTATTTCTCCATACGATGCAACGGTGATAAAAAAACTTCGTGATGCGGGAATGATTATGATCGGGAAAACAAATTTGGATGAATTTGCTTGTGGAGGTTCTACCGAATACAGCTTTGTTGGACCTACACGTAATCCGTATAATGAACGTTATACTCCCGGGGGGTCTTCCGGAGGATCTGCTGCTTCTGTTGCAGCAGGTACCTGTTTGTATTCTTTGGGAACGGACACCGGCGGATCGATTCGTCAACCGGCTTCTTTTTGCGGCGTACCTGCTTTGAAAGTAACGTATGGACGAGTTTCTCGAAGTGGGGTTACCTCCATGGCCTCATCACTTGATACCGTAGGACCGTTTGCTCGTTCGTGTCGAGATCTTGCTCATGTAATGAATGTTATTGCAGGCAGTGATACGGAAGATTCAACTACTCCCGATGTTGTTGTGCCTAATTATATGCGATCATTGGAAAATTCAATAAAGGGACTGAAAATTGGTGTGCCAAAGGAATATTTTGATGACGGTATTGATGTTGAAGTAAAAGAGAGCGTGAAAAAAGCGATTAAACAATTGGAAGAACAAGGTGCTACCGTGAAAGAAGTTGATTTGCCGATGACAAAATATGCCATTGCGGTCTATTATATTGTAATGCCGGCAGAACTGTCTGCGAACCTT
>CAZPFH010000061.1:0-5990 GCA_964585825.1 uncultured Candidatus Peribacteria bacterium | reverse complement strand
ACACGTTCGCTCAGCGAATCAAATATAGATCTGGCGACTATCGCATATAAACAAGCGCAGGCAAACAGGGATGCCGCATTAAAGGAACTGGAAACAACAAAATTACTGGCGGAAAACGAACTGGCAAAGTTAGACCTGGAAGGTGAAAACACGCAAACCGTTGCACTGGATAGTGCATATTCCAAAGCGCAAACAAATCTTGATTCATTGCTAACTATCATGCAGGACAGTATGTTTCTTGCCGAAGATATTTTGGGAATACGCGGAACCGGTTTTGCATTACTCGGCACTTCAAAAAAGAATCGACTTAAAAAAGATTACTATGAGCCTACAAACGAAAAATACGAAGCAGCCTTAACACTCTATCAAGAATTACCAAGCGATCCCACTCACGAAGAGCTGGATGAAGCGTTTGAAGAATCAGTCACTGCTGCCAACAGTGTTTTGTTACTTCTTACTCAATTGGGAACCGAACTGGAAAACCTGCCATATTCTCGAACAGATCTTGAAAATCTCATTGTTCAGGTTACCACAAAATCATCATCATTATCTGCAAGTATACTTACACTTAAAGAAGCACAAAGTACCATAGAAAATATCAAAACAGGTTCTGTACAAGATATAGAAACATTAAAACTCAATTACGAATTACAAATAGATGCGGCTCAAAGCAGGTACGATAAAGCCGAGAATGCATTAAGCGAAGCAGCGTACAACTTGGAGCAAGCAAAACTGAACGCAGAGATTGCCGTTGAAAATGCACAAGCTATGGTGGCGCTCAAAAAAGCGGCACTGGATTCCGCCCATGCGGCGCTTGCATTAAAACAATCACCTGCCCGAGATGTTGACCTGGCTCCCCTCTTGGCAAACATTTCTCAGGCTGAAATTGCTCTGAGAATTGCCGAGAACAAGTATGAAGACAGTCAACTGACAGCACCGATAGATGGTATCGTCACCTTTATATATGGTACTGTTGGTGAAAACGTATCGCTTTCCGAAACCGCTTTGTCGGCATTCCTTGCACTCCAGGCGGATCAACTTATTGTTGAGGCAAACGTTCCGGAAACTGACATTATTAAGCTAAACGAAGGAGATACTGTTGAGATGACCATAGACGCTTTTGATTTCACCGAAAAATTCAACGGATCCGTTATTTATATCGATCCGGCGGAAACAATCATTCAGGGGGTTGTTTACTACGAAATAAAAACTGCATTCGATCTTGAAGATGAACGATTAAAATCCGGCATGACGGCTAATTTGGAAATCATCACCGACCAAAAAGAAAAAGTTCTTACCATCCCTGCCCGTGCCATCAAATATGAAGACAGCATCCGTTATGTCGAAGTGCTCAACAATGGCACTCCTAAAAAAACAACAATCACGACCGGCCTTGAAAGCGACCAATATGTGGAAGTGACATCGGGCCTCGAGCAAGGAGATAAAATCATTACATTCGTTAAATAAGACGTTTTTATATGAATAAAGAACCGATCCTCAGTGTGCGCGACCTTACCAAAACATATGTAACGGGAAGCCTTACCACTAAGGTTCTTAAAGGTGTGGATGCCGAAATATACAAAGGGGAATTTGTTGCGATTATGGGACACTCCGGAAGTGGCAAATCAACTCTGATGCATATTTTGGGGTTTTTGGATAAACCGACAAGCGGAACATACATTTTTGAAGGCACGGATACAAAACAATTTGATGAAGACAAACTCGCCCGCATTCGAAACAAAAAAATAGGCTTTGTTTTCCAGACGTTTAATTTATTGCCACGAACCTCGGTATTGGAAAACGTGCGTCTTCCTATGATTTATGCCGGCGTCGAAGAAAAAGAACAGATTAAAAGAGCGACCGAACTTATTGAAGACGTTGGCTTGGGCCATCGAATTAACAATCTTTCTAACGAATTATCGGGCGGAGAGCAACAACGTGTTGCAGTCGCACGATCACTTGCCAACAATCCCCTGGTTATTCTTGCAGATGAACCGACGGGGAATCTGGACAGCAAATCAACTAATGAAATAATGATGCTGTTTGATGAACTGCATAAAAAAGGACACACCATTGTGGTTGTTACACATGAAGATAATGTGGCGGAGCATACGGAAAGAACCATACGTGTTAAAGACGGGGTGTGCGTGTCTTGTAAAGAGTAATCATGGATATTTTTCTTACCATTAAACTGGCTATACGAGGACTCTTGGTGAACAGAATGAGAGCATTTTTAACCGTTCTGGGGATTATTATCGGTGTCTCGGGAATTATTGTTATTGTTTCTGTTGGGAATGGCGCCGAATCGCTTATTGTTAATCAGGTTCGTTCGGTGGGATCAAACCTTGTCGGCGTATTGCCGGGCGGCACTGACGATGAAGGCCCTCCCGCAGCATTGTTTGGTATTGTTGTTACAACATTAAAGAATGACGACATAGCTGCTCTTAAAGAAATTCCTCACGTAGAAGCGGTTTCCGGTTATAATAAAACCGTTGAACAAATAGTTCACAAAAACAGAAAAACTGAAAGCACCATTAACGGCGTTTATGCCGACTACCCTATTGTTGAAGATGCCCTTGTAACGCAAGGTCGGTTTTTTAACGAATCGGAAGACGCAAGTTTAGGCCGAGTAGTTGTTATCGGCAGCGGCATTAAAAAGGAACTGTTTGATGAAGGAAATCCCATAGGAGAAAGTATTAAAATTCACACACATAATTTTAAAGTGGTTGGGGTTTTTGAAGAACGCGGAGCCAGCGGCTTTGAAAATCCCGATTCGCATGTTTTTATCCCCGCACGAACAATGCAAAAAATCGTATTGGGAATAAATCACGTCAGTCTTGCACGCGTAAAGGTTGAAGATGCTCAATATGTAGATCAAACCGTCGCAACAATCAAAAACATTTTGCGAACAAGGCACGGCATATCAAATCCCAAAGACGATGATTTTACCGTTTCAAGCATGGCACAAGGACTTTCCATGCTGCAAAATGTCACCGGGAGCATCAAGCTGTTTTTAACAGCAATTGCATTTATCGCTCTTATCGTTGGCGGCATCGGCATTATGAACGTAATGTATGTTTCGGTAACCGAAAGAACACATGAAATCGGATTACGAAAAGCCTTGGGCGCGCAACAAAATGATATTTTAAAACAATTTTTAGTTGAGGCGGTTACTATCACGGGAGTGGGAGGCGTCATCGGTATAACGCTCGGTGTTCTTGTTTCTCTCCTTGTCGCCCTTGTTATACAACAATTAGGATACTCCTGGGATTTTATAGTTACTCTGGATTCAATTATTTACGCATCGTTTGCTATTGCCGTTATTGGCATAACATTTGGATATGCACCCGCAAAAAAAGCGGCGACATATCGAGCAATCGAGGCACTTCGTTATGAATAATCATGATATCACTAAAAGATTTACAACTCGTTACCGATCTTGCACTGCAAGGCCTTAAAACGAATAAAGGCCGTACAATATTAACGACTATTGGTATTATTATCGGTATTGCCACTATTGTCATCGTATTGTCCGCAGGAAGAGGATTGGAGAATTTTATTTTTAAGCAAATTGAGTCGTTTGGCGCAGATACTATTGAAATTGAAATTAAAGTGCCCAGCGTTTCCGATCTCGAAATGGCTACATCCATTGTAGGAGGCGCAGAAATAACAACGCTGAAAGTTGAAGACTTTGAAGCGGTTAAAGAATTGCAAAATATTGACGATTATTATGCAGCCGTATTGGGACAATATAAAAGTGTGTACAAAAATCAATCAACACGTGCCATGATCTTTGCCGTTACCGCTTCCCTACCGCGGATCGACACTGATACCAAAATTCAAGAAGGACGCTTTTTTAACGAACGGGAAGATAGCTCGCAAGCCCGGGTCGTCGTGCTGGGTCCCGATATCAAAGATACCCTGTTTGGGGGTGAAAATGCTATTGGAAAAACAATCAAAATCAACCAAGTCAGTTTTAAAGTAATAGGCGTTACCGAACCCCGCGGAAACCTTATGTATTTCAATTTCGATAAAATGATTTACCTGCCTTTGCAAACCGGGCAAAAACAGTTATTAGGAATCAACCATGTCATGTATGGTTTCCTTACTCTTAACGATACGACAAAAACAGACCAAACCGTTGCCGATATCAATTCAATTATGCGTAGACGTCATGGGTTGCCTCCAAACGATCCAAGCAAGGATGACTTTAGAACAACCAGCATGAAAGATGCGCTTGAAATGGTTGGTACTATTACATTTGGAATGACACTGCTGGTACTTGCAATCGCCGGCATTTCTCTTGTCGTGGGAGGCGTCGGTATTATGAATATTATGTACCTTTCCGTTGTCGAACGCACCAAAGAAATAGGTTTGCGAAAGGCTATTGGTGCTTCAAATACGCTCATTAAAGCTCAATTTCTTGTAGAGGCGCTACTTATTACCGGTGTTGGCGGCATGCTTGGTATTATACTCGGAGGCCTTGTTGTTATTTTAATTGATTTCGGAGCCGGCCTACAAGGCTATGATTTTGGCATGACCGTAACCCTCGATGCTATTATCCTGGGCTTTGGTTCGGCGTTGCTTTTTGGCGTCTTGTTCGGTTTGTATCCAGCACGAAAAGCAGCCGAACTCTCTCCGGTAGATGCTCTGCGATACGAATAAATGGTGGGCTTGCGTGGACTTGAACCACGGACCTCGTCGTTATCAGCGACGCGCTCTAACCAGCTGAGCTACAAGCCCATAGTATTTGTACGTTACAGCTCGAGTATTTTGCCAAAGAAAAATCTCTTTTGCAAGATAAATTTTCATATTTTAAGCTGACGTACTCTTAAGGTATTATGCCATTGATAACTACTTAATATTTTCCGCATGAAAAAACTAAAGAATTATTTCTTTCATAATCGAAAAGCATTCTTTATTATATCGTCACTCATTTTTTGGGCGCTGATTATTATTATAAAGCAAGGAGGACAAAGTCTTCTTATCCATTATGCCTGGCCTTTTTTTGTAGGAGGTGCATTTGTTATTCTTTTTGAAAAGAAATGGTTTACTCAAACGATCGGTATTCGTGAAGTACTGCTTATCATAACTCTGGCAATATTCTTTTTAACATTTTTAACCGACCTTTCTCCTTCAAACGGATCGTTGGAATTAATGAACATAAGCGGAGGATTATTACTTGCCCTTACGTTACATCGCATCTCATGGAAAAAAGAAGATATCAAACTTCTTTTTGGAGGCATAATAAGTATCGTTCTTATACTGGATATATGGGGCATTATTCTATACATTGGAGGACACCCGTTTGATCGCCTGGTGGGGCCACTTATTAAGCCCCACGAAGCATTTGCCGGGTTTCCAAACTTATTGGCTCACCTCAATATAATAGCTTTAATACCCGCAGTATATTTTAATCATATACAAAAACAAAAGAAATATACGATACTTTTTTGCATTATTTGCCTTATACTCTTTACCTCTTTTCTTCTAACCTATTCCAGGGCTGCATGGATTAGCGCATTCATTGGTATAGGGATTGTAGTTGCAACAACATTTCGTTTTAACAAACGTTTTTTAAGACTTCTGTTAGCATTTGTTGTCTCTATATTCATGGTAATGACTATCAATACATTGCGAAGCAATTCACACAATATTCAGTCATTAGAAGAAAAAATTACATTTCAATCTGAAGATCAAGGAAGTTCGGTAACAGAAAGGATCGCTTCCATTCAAAGAGGTTTCGACATGGCATTATCAGCTCCTTTAACGGGAGTGGGTGCAGGAAGCTTTAATTATATTTCACAAAGTTATGAGGAAAACTTCGAAACCCTTTCAAGCTACCCATATAGCCTTCCAATTAAAATAATGGCTGAACATGGTTTTATTGTTTTAATCTTGATTTCCATATGGCTTATAAGTGTTTTTATCTCAGCATTTAAAAGTAAAAACACCTATATAATCCTATCCGCCATAATTGCTTTATCTCT
>CAZPFH010000060.1:0-6116 GCA_964585825.1 uncultured Candidatus Peribacteria bacterium | reverse complement strand
GCCGGCTTAAATCAGATAATCCTGTTATAAAATCTGCCTCTGAGTATGACTACCCACATGTGCAATTATTTATTTTATTTTTATTTCTTAATATTTTAGCACAAATAAGCCAATTATACAATTGCGTAACCTTGATATATCCTTAAGACGTTTTCTGGCTATTGCGAGAGTTTTTCAGCCATATAATCGGCTATTTTGTCTAGAGATATGCGCTCTTGCTTTGTGGTATCTCTGTCTCGCACCGTAACGGCATTATCATCAAGCGTATCGAAATCTATAGTGATAGCGTATGGCGTACCAATTTCATCATGTCGTCGATATCGTTTCCCTATGCTTCCGGTAATATCATAATCCAATACAAACTGATGCTTTAACATATCGAAAACTTCTTCTGATTTTTGTAATAATTCCGGTTTTTTCATTAGCGGAAGTATTGCTGCCTTAAATGGTGCAACCGCAGGTTTAAAGCGTAAAACAGTCCGAGTTTCTTTATTTCCTTTTGCATCTTCTATTTCTTCTTCGGTATACGCATCCAATAAGACCATAAGCAAGGTACGACTTAATCCAAAAGTCGGCTCGATAACATGTGGAATAAATTTTTCACCCGTTTGTTGATCAAAATATGTTAAATCTTGCCCACTTTTTTCGGTATGGTTACGCAAATCAAAGTCTGTTCTATAAGCAAGACCATACAACTCTTTCCATCCAAACGGAGTATTGTATTCAATATCCACAGTTCGTTTTGAATAATGAGAAAGCTCATCTTGCGTATGCTCCCGAACTCGTGTGTTATCACGACTGATTCCTACGATATCAAGCCATTTATGCATTTCTTCAAGCCAATAGTCATATTTTTTCTTCCACATTTCTTCAGGGACAAAATATTCAAATTCCATCAAATCAAACTCCAATGTTCTGAAAATAAAATTTCCGGGTGTTATTTCGTTTCTAAAAGCTTTTCCTGCTGATGCGATACCAAATGGCAATTTTTTACGTGTTGTATTTAGTACATTTTTAAAATTTACAAACATACCTTGTGCTATTTCTCCACGAATATATACCGGTTCATTATCTTGTGCCGTTGGGCCGATATGTGTTTGGAACAACAAGTTAAACGTGCGCACATCAGTGAAGTCTTTCGATCCGCAATCGGGACATGCAATATCGTTTTCTTTAATAATTTTGGTCAAATCCTCAGGTGACAAGCCTTCAACCTTAATATCGTTTAATGCATTTTCAATTAAATGATCGGCTCGATGTCTCTTTTTGCACTTTTTGCAATCGATTTGAGCATCATTGAAATTCGATACGTGGCCAGATGCTTCCCAAACACGTGGATTCATAAAAATAGCGGCGTCAATACCGACAACATCACGCCGTGTATGAACGAAAAACTTCCACCATTCTTGAAAAATATTATTTTTAAGTTCGGCACCAAGCGGACCCAAATCCCACGTGTTGGCAAGCCCCCCGTAAATTTCCGACCCCTGGAAAACAAATCCTCTTCGTTTACAAAGCGAAACAACCTTCTCCATTAAATCGATATTATTATTCATAGAACTATGTTAAATCAATACTATATGCGGTAATTATCGTAGCAGATTTTGTTTAAGATTCAATCATAAAGGTAACCGGGCCATTATTAATAAGATGAACGTTCATCATTGCACCAAACTCGCCGGATTGAACAACAGGAACAATCATGCGACATTGTTCAAGAAAAAAATCATATAACTCCTGAGCTTTTTCAGGAGAGGCTGCGTGAGAAAAATCCGGCCTTCTCCCTTTTTGTGTTGAACCACATAAAGTAAATTGAGAAACAACAAGCAGTGCTCCATTTGCGTCAGCAAGAGAAATATCCATAGATGAACGCTCAGAGGGGAAAACTCTGAGTTGTGTGATTTTTTTGATAAGAAATTGTGCATCGGCACGAGTGTCTCCTTTTTCTATACCTAAAAAAATAAGTAAACCGGTATTTATATTCCCAACAGTTTTACCGTCAATCTCAACCGATGCTTGTTTTACACGTTGAATTAGCGCTTTCATTTAAGATTGTTTGTTGGCGTTATTGTCAGATTGTTCGTTTTTTTTGTTCTTCAAATCCAGAACAGCATTTGAAAGTATCTTTAAAAAACTTTCGGCTGTTTGATGACTTATATTTACCCGGCTGGCTACTTTTATTGTTGTTGGTTTAATGTTTGGGATAATATAACCAAAATCCAATACCATTTCGTTTTTATTAACATGAACGGAAACAGCATTGCTGTACACGCCCGCCTCTTGTGATTGGTCAATTTTAACTTGAACTTTTTTCTTGTCTTGATCCATAGCGCTAATGATTAAATATACATGTGTTGTGATTATACCAATGTTATTACTTTCGAGCCAATTGCCCGCAGGCGGCATCTATATCTTTGCCCAGACTAACACGCTTTGTTACTTGAATGCCGTTTGATTCCAAAATACTTTTAAATATAGAAATACGTTTTTCAGATGATCCTTTAATACCTTTAATAGATGTTTCATTATACGGGATAAGATTTACCAAGCACAGCATCCCTCGAACCAAACGTGCAAGTTCATGAGCCTGTTTTTGTCCATCGTTAATATCATGTAACATAACGTATTCAAAAGTAATGCGACGATGTGTCTTCTCCGTATATATTCGGCATGCTTCAATAAGATTTTCAAGCGGGTACTTTTTTGAAACAGGCATAATATCATTACGAATACGGTCAGTCGGTGCATGCAAGCTAAGCGCAAGATTCACTTGCTGAAAATCGTCTGTAAATTGTTTTATTCCCGGAGTAATTCCGCAAGTTGAAACAGTTATATTTCGTGATCCTATATTCAATGCCGTTTTATCTCGAAGTAAATCTATCGACTTTGTTACTTGTTCATAATTTAGAAATGGCTCCCCCATTCCCATATAAACAACATGGCTCACGCGCTCTCCTTCTTTTTGTAATTTTGTTGCAAAATATAAAACTTGATCGGCGATCTCTTCATAGGTCAAATTTCTTTTAAATCGTAAAGTTCCAGTAGCGCAAAAACGGCATTTCATCGCACAACCAACTTGACTGGAAACACACACCGTATTTCTACCATCATTAAAGCGCATCAAAACAGCTTCAATAGTATTTCCATCATTTAAGGTAAAAAGAACCTTGTGTGTGGCTTTGTCATTTGAAACATTTTCTTTGTTCAATTTAACGGAATAAATAGGAACTTGCTTTTTAACAAAATCCTTTACGTAAGCCGGCAAAGTAGTCATTTCATCATATGAATCTATCCCATTATGAAAAACGTCTTTGAAAATTTGGTTTGCTCTGTACTCGGCTATACCATTTTCTTTCAATTGTTTTCGTACGACCGTCAAAAATTTCATATAATACTGTTGTTGATAACTATACAGCACAATTTTACCGTTATTTTTCTTTTTTTAAAGGGAAAATCAATGTACGCCGGTTCCTTTTTTCAAATATCACCTTTATTCTTATCACACCGTAAAGCCTATGCCTTATGTACGCCCTTATTCTCTCGGACAACGTACTGACCTCAAGTTTTTTAAGTCGCGGACTTAAATATGAAAACGTATACTCTCTGCCTGTCTCCTTTCATTACTTCCATCCTTCTTCAATCAATGTAAACGATTTTGATTGCGCGATTATTAAAATTGATGTACTTACCGAATCACATCATTCTCTATTGCAAAAAATCATGTTATTTTTACAAAATATGCCCGTCTACATAATTAAACGAAGTGGCTTACAATTACCATTGCAACATGGCAATCTTATTGAAACGGCAGAATCTACAACAATGAGACAACTGGCATACGATATGAAAAATCGTCTCGATGGTTTTATAAGAAAACATGCGGAAAAAGCATTGCAAATCTCCGATTTAACCCTCTACATGAATAAACGAACAGCATATCGGTTTAAACAAAAAGTCAATTTGCGTAACAAAGAATTTCATTTATTGGAGTTTCTTATGCGTAATACCGAAATGGTTTTAAGTCGCCAAAAAATCTTAGAACATGTCTGGGATAGGAATGCCAGATTATTCACCAATACCGTTGACGTACATATAAATACACTACGAAAAAAACTTGATTATAAGAAGAGTTTTAAGCTTATAGAAACCATCCATTGCCATGGGTACTTTATGCATACAACCCCATTCGCATAAAATTAGAACCAAAAATCGCCATAAGTAAACCCCATTTACTTTTCCTCAATTCATGTTGAGAATATAATGAGATGGATCTTTCAGATTTGATATAAATTAATTATATTTTTTAATTTCAGTGCATATGGATTCGTCTCAGACGCCTGTAAAAACCTTTCAAAAAGCCCAGAGCATAGTACAGGATCTTTTGATCTTATTATCGCAAAAAGAGAAACATGTTATACGTAGACGATTCAATTTAGATAACACTTCACGGGCTACGTTGGAAGAAATAGGTAAACATTTCAACGTAACCAGAGAACGAATACGACAAATAGAAAAAAATGCTCTTACCAAGCTGCAACGTAATGTTGATAACACTGAATTACGCTTAATTAACGAATTTGTTAAAGAAATCCTCAAAGAAAAAGGTGGGATTATGACAGAGGAAAATTTATTTGCCGCACTTATTAATATTCTTAAGAAAAATGACGTTGATATTAATAAAAACGCTATCAATCTTTCACTTACACTTGATAAAGACTTAAAACGAGTTCCGAATACCATTACATATCATCCACACGTTAAATTTACTTCAATAGATCAATCGTTGATTAAAGAAATAACAAAAAAAACCAATAAATTTTTATCGAAAAAAAGTGATATAATTTCGCACAGCAAGATTTTCGATGAAATAAAAAAACACATTAAAGAAGTTCAACCAAGCCAACTAAATCAAATTATTTCGATCTTCACTCTGGATAAACGTTTAAAGATAGTCGATAACGGTGTTGGTCTTTCAAAATGGCGTCATATTAATCCGCGAACACTTCGTGATAAGATTTTTTATATTCTTTCACGTCATAAAAAACCGCTTCATTTTGTCGATATTGTTAATAAAATTACTGAACTCAGTTTTGATAATAAAAGAATTAATCTGCAAGCAGTTCATAATGAACTGATCCGACACGAACAATTTGTTCTTATCGGACGCGGCATTTATGCACTAAAAGACTGGGGATTTAAAGAAGGAACCGTTGCCGATATTATTGAAGATGTTCTTGAAGACGGTAAACCAAAATCGCAAGATGCTATTGTAAAAGAAGTGCTCAAACAACGTCAGGTTAAAAAAATCACGATCATTCTTAACTTAAAAAACAAGTCTCAATTCGAAAGAATAGGACGTGAACAATATAAACTCAAAAAGTAATAGAAATTTGTTATAGTCGAATAAATGCTTTGGGTTTTTCGGCATACTTATTTTTAAACTTCTGTTGGAGCTGTTTAATTTTATCTATCACTTCCCTGGTGAGCTGCTTATCAAACTTTTTTCGTGCCGTATCAAGCATTTCAAGGGCTTTTACATTCTGTTTGTCCACTTTCAACAATTCTTCCAAAGCTTGGATCGCTTTTTCCCATTTGTGTTTTTGCATCAAAGTTCTTATGTGATCCATAGATTGATATGCAAAGTCTTTCTTTTCATAAGAAAGCGCCACTGTTTCTCGTTTTTCCGCTTTTTTAAGCAACTCTTTGATTTTGTGGGATCCCGGATTGATCTTTAACATTTTGTGTAAAAACTCCTCTATTTCTTTAAATTTTTTACTTTTCAATAATGGCTGATTTTTTTTTAACTGTTTTACAACATATAAATCTCGAGCTTTCTTTTCCAGCAAACTAACTTCCTGGTGATCCGGCACATTCATCAAAAATCGCTTTGCCTGCGTAATTGCCTCCTGATATTTCCCTTTGTTAATGTATTGTTTTATCTGATCGGTATATTGTCTCACTGCTCCCTTTTGTTTTTGTATTTGCTGCTCTTTGTAAAGTTTTTGAGCTTTATAAAGCTCTTTTTCCAGCCGTATCAGTTCCTCATCAATGGTGTTTTGCTGGGCATTCATATCGTGGAGCCGTTTTTCAAGATCGCGAATCTCATCCTCTATGCC
>CAZPFH010000059.1:0-6345 GCA_964585825.1 uncultured Candidatus Peribacteria bacterium | reverse complement strand
ATGTGATGGTTATTTCTTTTGATTCTTCGGTGGATTCCCCGATGGATCGAACTTTAGTTATTGTTCCCGTAGCATCAACATGCCCCATTACAAAATGGCCACCAAGAGCATCGTCCATGGTGAGTGACGGTTCAATGTTAACGTGTTGTTGTTTTTTCCATGTAGAAACGGATGTTTTTTTTATGGTTTCGGGCATGTATTCAACTTTAAAAGTAGTATCATCATTGGTTGTTATTGTTGAACAGATACCATTTATATTGATTGAATCTCCCGGAGAGTAATGGGATTTATTCAGCGAACTTTCTATAGTTACACGCGTGAGGTGATTTGAGTGCTTTATGTCGCGTATTGTCCCGATTGTCTTGATAATACCCGTAAACATAACTGGTAAAGGTTAATACATACTTATTATTCGTTAACTTGTGTCGGTTCACAAGTGAAAATAAATTTAGAAAAAGTTAATTGTTTGTTCATAGGCATAGATTACGGTGTGAATAATTACTTTTTAATCATATGTGTATGAAAAATCTCAATCGTGTTTCATTGTTGGGACATTTGGTTGCCGCACCGGAACTTCATGAAACAAAAAATGGGGTTCCGGTGGCTCACTTTGCAGTTGCAACTAATCGGCGCTGGAAAGATGCCCAGGGGGAAACAAAAGGTGAAACTGATTTTCATCGCATTGTTGCGTGGCGTAAGCTTGGTGAACTTTGTGATGAATATTTGGCGAAGGGGTCGAGTGTGTACCTTGAAGGATATCTAAAAAACCGTAGTTACGAAACAAAAGAAGGTGAAAAACGTTTTACTACTGAAATTATTGCTCGTGATGTCAATATTCTAACGTGGAAGAAAAATCGAGACGGACAGGTTGATCCGGAAGTGGAATCGTTGAAAGATGAAGATGAGGTAGAAGAATAAATGGTATTTATCTTTATTTTTGTTACACTGGGTATGCACCTTGTTTAAAGGGTGCATACCTATGCAATTGTCGGTTATTATCCCTACCTATAATCGGGCTGAGATTCTTAAAGAGTGTTTGGAAAGGCTTACCAAACAAAAGTTTATGAATAACGAATTTGAAATTATCGTTGTTGACGATGGTAGTTCCGATAATACCAAAGCTGTTGTTGAGCAGGCGCAAAAAAGCGGTTTGATAGAAATACTTTATTTGTATCAGAAAAATCAGGGTCAGGGGATAGCTCGTAATTATGGTTTAAGATATGCAAAAGGAAGTATTGTAACTTTTATAGGAGACGATATTTTGGTTTTGCCTGATTTCGTTCAACAGCATATTCGTTTACATAGAGTACATAAAAAAGAAAACGAAGCAGTACTTGGATTTGTTGGCTGGGATCCTCGACTTGAGGTGACTCCCTTTATGGAATGGCTTACTAACGGTTCTTCAGTGCTTGGCCGTTTTGGCGGGCATCAGTTTGCGTTTGAAAAACTACGGGGCAAAAAGATTGCAGATTATAATTTTTTCTATACATCAAATATTTCGTTGAAACGATCATTGTTGAGAAAACATCCTTTTGATTCACGATTTAGCTCATATGGGTGGGAAGATATTGAGCTTGGATATCGCCTTACAAAAAAAGAAAATCTTGTATTGCATTATAACCCATGCGCAATAGGGTATCACTATCATGGATTAAAGCTATCTTCATTGAAAAAACGTATGAATCAAATAGGGAGGTCGGCACATTTGTTTCACAAAAAATATCCCGAGCTTCATAAGGTGCCTTCGCCCTGGAAGAAACTGATTTTTTCTTTACTAGGCAGTCACCTTGTTTGCGCCATATTAAAAAAACTCGATCCGCACGGTCTTTATTATTATGCGCTTTCAAAAAAATATTTTCTTGAAGGGATCAATGAGGGATTGTAAATAGCCTTTAATAAAGTGGCTATTGTTTGTTTTTGTCTCCCATTACTCCAGGTAAACGATCGTAATACTCTTGATTTATTTGTTCTTGATATGCCTGAGGATCCTGATTTTGCATTTCTTCAAGGGCACTTTGTTGTTTGATAAGCAATGTGCAAGTACCATCTTCTTTTTGAAAAATGCGATAATCATTGAGACTCATGTCCGCCATTTGAAAAGCTTCCTCAACATCAAGCCCTTGTGCATCTATATCCCAGCCTTGGCTTAAGAGGGAGCTAACCAATTGCTCGTCATAGGGTTCGACGGCTTCATATTCAAGCGAGTTGTCGTTAAATCCTTCCATATTCATAAAAAATAAGTTAATTAATCATGCTATCTTGTTATTATACTATATTTTAAAAGACAAATCAAATAAGACATTTGTCAACAAATGGCTTGAGTAAGGCTTTGTAGGTTGTTTTAAAAGAACAATAATGGTATAATTTGAGTATGAATAGACGTTTATTAATAATTATCGGTGCTGGTGTGCTTGGAGTGCTCTTTATAGGACTTATCGCTTTTGGTGCCGGTTGTTTTCGTACCAAAGAGTATGTGAATACGCAAAGTGATGAAATGGTCGAACTTACATATTATAAGTTGTTTGACGATTCCGAAGTAATGGATCCTATTATTCAGGAATATAGAGCCTTATTCCCAAATGTTAAAATCAATTATCGTAAATTTATCGATGATGAAGAATATTATAATCTTATCTTAAATGAACTTGCGGAAGGTGAGGGGCCTGATATCTTTTCTGTTCCCAACACATGGTTTGTGAAAAATTATAAAAAGGTATCCCCGGTACCTTCGAATATGCTGCCATATCAGGTATTTGAAGATACTTTCGTATCAGTTACGATGGACGATTTGGTTAAGCCCGATCCCGATTCCGGAGAACTACTGGTGCATGGTATCCCAATGACTGTAGATACGCTTGCCCTATATTATAATAAAGAACATTTTGATGATGCTTTGCCGGCTCAAGGCAAGCCATCTATAACATGGGATGGCATCAAAGAAGACGTATTTTCGTTAACAAAAAAAGATAATAGTTTTGAACGTTTTAAAGTTGCCGGCATTGCCATGGGGTTTGCAGATAATATATCTCGTGCTGTAGATATTGTTTATCTGCTTATGTTGCAAGACGGTGGCGATATATATGATCAAAATTATCAAAAAGCTATTTTTGCACAGCAACAAGGAGTTGATAGCAATGGAGCAGTTATTAAGCCGGGACCGAATGCCCTGGAGCTTTATACCGGTTTTGCTGACTCGACAAATAAAAATTATTCATGGAATTCGTATCTTGCTGATGCGGATTCGTCTGAAAAAGAAATAACTACGTTTGCTCGGGGGAAAGTTTCAATGATTATAGGCTATTCATATATGTATGAGCAGATTGTTGATGAAATAGGGGAGTTGCAATCGAAAGGTCTTTCCACTATTGATCCGGATGTTATTCGTATTGCTCCTATTCCGCAAAAGAACGATCCGGCACAATCTACTGAAAAACGTGTTGCTTATGCTCATTATTTTGCAGAAACAGTAGCTAGAACATCCGATCATCCTGAATGGGCATGGGATTTTCTTGTTTTTGCTACTTCAAAAGAATCATTGCAGCATTACAACGAAAAAACACGTAAACCAACCAGCAGACGTGACATGATAGAAGAACAACAGGCGGATCCTGTTTATGGTGTATTTGCACAACAAATTGGATTTGCTGAAAGTTTTCCTATTTATGACGAGATGGAATACGAAAATATTTTCACAAAAGCTATTGAATCGGTACTTGCAACTAAAAGTCCTGCGGACGCAATGAAGATTGCACAGGATGAAATAAATGCTATGCTACCTAGCGAAGGATTAATTCCGCAAGTAACGGTTCAGGATGAAGAAGAAGCAGCTACTTAACGCAGTTAAAAAATATCTTAAAAAATGCACTTTTCTTGATGTAAGTGCGGCGCTTTTTTACGCGTTTATTTTTCTGATGCCATTTCAAATAGATGTTCTGGTCTATGGTTCAACGTTATTTAAAGGTGGAAATTTTAATCCTTTTACTTCTGTTTTTTATTATCTTTCCGATATTGTTTTTCTTTTGGCACTTATTACTTGGGGAATTTCATTAATACGAGGTGAATATAAAAAAGAATTAACATACGGAAAATGGCTTATATGTATCACACTTCTTGGTTTTATTGTTGTCGGAGAATGGTCTGCTTTAATTGCTGAAGATCAATTCCTTTCATTGATTGGAGTCATACGTCTTGCGCAAATGGTATTGATGTATTTTTATATGGTGAATAAAACGGTTGATCGGGAAAAATTGATTAATGTTTTCATTGCCTCGGTAAGTGTGCAAGCCGTAATTGCATTATTACAATATATTACACAAGGCTCATTGGGACTTCATTTTTTGGGAGAATCCGTTTTAAGTCCAACATTGCCGGGTGTTGCGAAGATGAATATTGATGGTGTTAACACTATGAGGCCGTACGGTACTTTGGCGCACCCGAATATATTGGCCGGATATATCGTGACGGCTCTTATTTTAACATTTCATCGTATACGTAAAAAAGAATATATTGCGTATCCTGTTTTGGCATTACTTCTTGCAGCTCTTGTATTAACGTTTAGCCGAAGTGCAATTCTTGCACTTTTTATTGCCGGTTTGTTTTTTGTTTCTGTAAAAGAAGTAAAGGTATCGTTTAAATATATATTGCTCGGTCTTAGCTTGCTGGTATTTTTTATTGTAATTTTCAATGCTGAACAAACAATCATGCATAAATTGCTTTTTGTGGACAGTTCAAGCTTTGATCAACGAGTTTTTTATTTTTCTATAGCTAAATCAATGTTATATGCTCATCCATTTGGTGTCGGATTGAGTAATTTTACATTATTGATGCCTGATTATACTTTTATTAAACTGGCCCCATGGGAATATCAGCCTGTGCACAATATATATATGCTGCTGGCAAACGAAATGGGTTTACCCGGGTTATTTATATTTGCTTTATTGTTAACTTCAATAGCGGTTTACTTGTTTATGACATATATTAAAAGAAAACAAAAAAATCACGATATAGGATTATATTTACTTGCAATACTTATTGCTCTGGCGGTGATCGGATTGTTTGATCATTATCTGATATCTCTTTATCAAGGACAACTCTTGCTTTTCTTTATTATCGGTTTGGGCGGACGATATATTATGAAAGAAAACCATTAATAAAGTCTTGTGCTGAAATTGCCTTTTTGCCTTCCGGTTGAAGTTTTATGAGTTCCAATGCGCCTTTTTTTGTACCAAGTAAAAGTTTTTTTTCTTTTGTGGAAAAAGTCCC
The DNA here is from genome assembly GCA_964585825.1 of uncultured Candidatus Peribacteria bacterium. Taxonomy (GTDB): domain Bacteria; phylum Patescibacteriota; class Gracilibacteria; order UBA1369; family PNNO01; genus PNNO01. The sequence continues at coordinate 1,083 of CAZPFH010000059.1, read as the reverse complement.
GGGTTTTATTTGCGTTGATTTGCTTGCGATACGCGCTTTAAGAATTTTAAGACGCTTACCTTTATATACCATATAAATGCCCGGCCATGGTGTAAATGCGCGCAATTTGTTTAATATCTCATCCGCTTTCATAACAATCGGATTGATAAGCGCATCATTTTTTTCGATTTTCGAACAATATGTTGCTTTATCTTCATTTTGAGGAAGGGGAGTGAGTACTTCATCATGTATATCTCGTAAAACGGAAGGAAGAAGTGTTGCTCCCAAGTCGGCAAGACGTTTAGATAATGTTTCTTGTGTGTCGTCACTATTAATAGCCACTTTTTTTAATAGATATAAATCGCCTGCATCGAGCTTCTTATCCATACTCATAAAAGAAAGGCCGGTTTCCGTATCGCCGCTTAATAGTGATGATTGTATAGGTGAAGCGCCTCGGTAGTACGGTAATAATGAAGCGTGCACATTAATACAATCATAAACAGGGATCGAAAGTAATTCTTTTGGAAGAAGCATTCCATATGCCACAACCACAATAAAATCAGGTTTCAGTTTGCGTATTAAGTTTAAAAAATCTTTGTTGTCTTTTATTGCTTCCGGTTGTAAAACGGGGATTCCCATGTCTATGGCGATTTTTTTGACAGGTGTCGGGGTAACAACCTGCTTTCTTCCTATCGGCTTGTCAGGTTGCGTAACAACGGCAACAAGGTCTATTTCATTATTGACTGCCAAATGTTTTACGAAAGGGACAGAAAAAGCAGGAGTTCCAAAAAATATAACATTCATATATGCAAATAATTAAGTGCTTTGATTGTACGTTATTGACTTTTTCTTAGCAAACAAACTGTGGTAATATTAAGGCTGGATAATAAATTTAATGTATGTCAGCTTTACGTCAGTATCTTTTTTCCGATTATTTGGAAGATGAAGAAGAAATAATCTTTGCGGCTCATCGACACTTTTTTGTTTTTATGCCGGACTTCTTTCGTATAAGTTTTTTCCATATAGTGATTCCTTTTGGATTTTGGTTTATTTTCCCACAACTTTTGTGGCTCTATATGGCATGGGCCTTTATTGGGGTAATAC
>CAZPFH010000058.1:0-6504 GCA_964585825.1 uncultured Candidatus Peribacteria bacterium | reverse complement strand
AGCACATATTCGGCTACGCCAACTTCACCTACATAACCATAATAATATTGTCCTTCTAATGCGCAGGTGCCGGGATCGGTAGTAAGGGTTCGTCCGCCTGATGGGTCTGCAGGTGGTGTGCCGCCCGCAAAATAGCTATCAAGAACACTGGCGTCAGCATCGTCAACAAACACATTCCCTGATCCGACACAACCAGAGGTGCTTGGATATTTACCAAAATCAGAATTATACGTTTCTAATGCGGCTACAATTGAGTTAAGATGGCCTTGTCTTGCAGCATCACGGCCACGAGCCGGTGCATTAAGAATTGTAGGCAAAAGTGCCGCTGAAAGGATACCGATGATCGCAATTACAATAAGCAACTCGATCAGGGTGAAGCCTTTTTTGTTTCTCATGAGTTTAGAGGTTAAAGGGCTTTAAAAAATATTATAATAGGTGGATTGCCCACCAATTATTGATTATACAGCAAAGGAGGAATATAAGACAAATTTTATATACCGCCTGCAATGTCCGCTAGCGACATAATTGGCAACATTATGGCTGCAACAAGCCCACCAACGGCAACTCCCACAAAAACCATAATAACCGGTTCGATTACTTTGGTAAGACTTTTAACAGCATCATCAACTTGTTCATCATAAAAGTCGGCAATACGTTTGGTAACACTTTCAAGTTGTGCAGTTTGTTCTCCAACTTCTATCATATTAACAAGCATGACCGGAAAGTATTTACTGTTTCGTAGTGTTTCCGCCAGGGGAATACCACCGCGAATATCATCTCCGGCAAGTTTGATTTTCCGCCTGTAAACTTCGTTTTTTGTTGCATTTGAAATAATACTCAGAGATTGGTTAATGGTTACCCCCGCATTGAGTAGATTCCCTAACGTTCGCGAAAATTGCGAGAGTGTTGATTTTTTTAATAAATTACCGAAAATAGGCATGTGTAAAAGAAATGAATGCCAATAAAATCTTCCGTTTTTTGTTCGTTTCCATACAACAAATAATGCGCCAATACCGACAATCAAACCTAAAATAATATAAGATTTTTCACGCATAAACGTACTCATACCGATAACAACTCGTGTAATGGTCGGCAGATCGGATCCCGTTTGAGTAAATAAGGTAGTGATATTCGGGATAACCATTGTCATCATTAGAAAAAGTACAATAAATAATATGCCCAGCACGACGGCAGGATAGGTTAAAGCTCCTTTTACTTTCGACAAAGTTTGAGCATTTTTTTCCGTTTGTTTTGCTAAATCTCGTAAAATATCTTTTAAGTGTCCGGATACTTCACCACTTCTTATCATCCCGATTTCGGACTCATCGAACACTTTTGTATGCTGTTCCATCGCTCCCGAAAGACTTTCTCCTCGTTCAACATTGCGTGCCATGTCACTTATAATTCCTTGAAATTTAGGGTTTTTCTTGTTTTGTGTTGCAAGAGTCTCAAGTGATTGAATAATTGGAATGCCCGCGTCAACCATAACCGCTAAAAGTCTAAAGAAAATGGCCTTTTCTTGTGTTTTTACTTTATTTAATTTAACTACGGCTTTATTGAGCTTCGTGTATGTATCAATAAAAAAGTTACCCGTTTTGCTTACTTGAGTATCTTTATTTAGTTTTACTTTTTCTTGACTTTGCCCTATTGAAAGAACAATCTTTTCCTCTTCTGATTCTGAAAGTTTTCGCGCTTTATCGAGCTCAAAGGATTCCCCGGCCGTTTCTTGTGCGAAATCTTTAGTTTTTTTCATAATATAAATATTTAATCTTCCATTTTACGTGCCACGCGATATACTTCATCGATGCTTGTTTGACCTTTTAATGCCTGAATGATACCTGCTTGTTCTAAAGTGACCATGCCTGATTTCATAGCTATATCTTCAATTTCGAGAGTGTCTGCACGACGTAAAATGGCTTTTCTGAGTTTATTGTTCATTTTCATTACTTCATAAAGCCCTATTCGTCCTTTGTAACCTGTATTATCACATTTTTCACATCCCTGTCCTTTATAAAACGTTAAGTTTTCAATAAGCGCCGAATCCAGTCCTTCATCGGGATGAATTTCTTTGGAGACTTGTTTGATATGTTCTGCCAAATGAGGGTCGACATCGGGATCTTCGACTTTACAGTGTTCACATACGCGACGAACGAGGCGTTGAGCAATTACACATTCAATAGTGGATGCCATAAGGAAGGGTTGAACACCCATATTGTCAATACGGGTTAATGTTTCAACGGCACTGTTGGTGTGCACTGTTGAAAAAACCAAATGTCCTGTAAGTGAAGCTTCAATAGCGGTGTCAACGGTTTCTTTATCACGAATTTCACCTACCATTATAATATCCGGATCTTGGCGCAAACCGGTACGCATACCGAAAGCAAAAGTATAATTAATATCCGGATGAACCTGACTTTGATTAAGACCGTCGACTTGGATTTCCACGGGATCTTCAATAGTCATAATGTTAACGTCGATTTTATTTAAACGATTAAGGCACGAATAAAGTGTTGTTGTTTTACCGGAACCGGTTGGTCCGGTGTTGAGAATTATACCGTTTGGAGACTTGATTGAATCTTCAATGAATCGCAAGCTGTTACCTTGTAATCCCAACTCCGGCAAATCAGGGACTTCTCTGGATTTATCCTGAATACGCATTACGATTTTTTCACCGTTAACTGTTGGCAATGTTGAAATACGCAGATCCATTTCTCTGCCGTCTCTGGTTGTTACCGTACTTCGTCCGTCTTGTGGTATACGCTGCTCATCAATTTTCAAATTCGACATAATTTTAATTCTTGAAATAACCGCAGGATGGATATTGGTAGGATACTCAACAATTTTTCTACATACACCATCAACGCGATAACGAACTCGCACTGTATTTTCGAGTGGTTCAATATGGATATCACTCGACCTAAGATCAAGTGCGTAACTTATAGTATTAAGCACCAATTGCGGTATGTTTCCACCTAAAATCGCTTTTTGTAAGAGTTGTAATTTTTCTGATGCCATAAGGCAAAATGATAATTAAGATTCTTTTCGAAAATACGAATTCATAGCGACATTGAAATTGATTTCGGTTTTGCCGCTAGTATTTCCCTGTGACCCTTTGGGGGTCACGAAATTAATAACAATTGATTGAATATCAAGTAATCGTGTTTTTTCAGTTAAAGTTCCGCTATTTTCAACATATTTCAAGAAACGGATAAAATTATCGTGTGAACTGTGTATTGTCATTTGGAACGGGAGAATCATATAGTCATCGGCTTCATGTTGTTTCGGATCCCCATATTGCAAATTGCTTATAAGAAAAGGGTCTTTTTTCCTATGTAAATCGTTTGAAAAGGCTTCGATATTACGTGTAAGATTTGTATGTTTTTCATCTGTCGGAAAAACATAATCCAACTCTTCGGCAACAGCAATTACGAGTTCCTGATTTCCTTCTTTATTGTTTTCAAGTTCAGTATCAAGTCTGTTATCGGTTTCTTCGAGGGCACTATGTAAATTATTTAATGATGTAGTTTGTTCTTTCATCTCAAGATATGTTGAAATATTGGTATAGAGATAAAAGCCTAGTATGAGTGCTAAAATAATTGAGATACCACCAAATATTTTCATTTGTAAACCGGTATTTTCAGCCAATTTCTTTTTTGCCATATTAGTTGGTTAATACATAGTCTTCTGACAGAGAAAGCTCTATGCGGAAGCTTGATAAATATCCTTTATCTTCATCACCCGTTTTCGGATAACTGCGATTGTCCACATTGGTGAATACAGAAGAATTTTCAAGTGCATCAATCAAATTAACAATGAGTGTAAAGGTTGTTCCGTCATCTCTTTTTGCCTGACCGCTTAAAATAATACGGTTTGTTGTTGAGTCGAAATCGAAATTTGAATAGCGGATACCGCCCAGCTCTTCAAAGAAGCCGGTATTGTAGAGTGTGTCTATGCTTTTTGTCACGCGTTCAATTTCTTGTACGATAATAGACCATTGAATGCGGTTCATTTTAATTTCACTAATAGTACTGAAGTCGTTGGTAAGCGTTTCTAAGACATTCTGCGTTAATGCAAAAAGCTTGCTGTCATCGCGGGGGAGATCGCTTCGTATGTCATCTACATTATGCGTAAATACTTTTTTTAATTGATTATTGTTCAAAATTGCAAGGGCCGCAGAATAATTTTTTATTTCCGCATTTACAGCAGTGCTAGGTGCTTCTCTGCGCAGCTGTTTGAGTTCATTTTGAAATTCTTTTTTTAATTGAACGATAAATGTATCTTTTGGTATTCCTCCCGCTGCAATAGGTTCTTCCCATTTTGTCGCTGCATTTTTATAAGTTATAATTATGTCTTCTTGTACAGCTTGGTTTATGGCTGTGTTTTCGGTATTTCGTATCTTCGCATACCCATCCGAAAGATAACTGAGTTTTTGTAAGTAATAACTCAAAAGCAGATAATTTTTTTGATTGATTGATGTTTGCGTCGTAATAATTGAGTTTTTTGCATTGTTCAATTGTTGCGCCGTGTTTGGCCCGCGAATACCGGATAGTAAATCAAAACCAAGCGTAAGTTCTGCATAAAAAAAGCTAAATGCAAGGACTAAAGCACCAAGCAGTGAGCCCGTGATAATTTTTAGAATATGAATATTTCGCTTGCGCGGATCAAATGAGCCGATAAGATTTTTTTCCAATTCGGGGAGTGGCCCTAAAATATTTTCTTTTGGCTTTTTCTTCTCTTTTTCTTTTGCAAAAACGCCTGATAAGACTTCGCTATCATCTTTCTTCTTTTCTTCTTTTTTTTCAAAAATATTGGTATAGAGATTTTCTTTCTCCTTTGCTTTGGAAGGCTTTTTGATATCAAAAAGTGGCATTTGTTTTGTTTTTATTTTCTTTTTTAAATTCCTTTAATTTTACCAAAAATTGGCGATAAAGTCAAAGAAGCAAGACAAAAAAAAGCTGCGCACATGGTGTTGTGGCAGCTCTTTTCGATTGATGAAGAAAAATTTATTTGAATTCGACTGTTGCGCCGGCTTCTTCAAGTTTTTTCTTAAGCTCTTCCGCTTCAGCTTTTTCAACATTTTCTTTGACCGGTTTTGGAGCTCCGTCCACAAGGTCTTTTGATTCTTTGAGACCAAGCCCGGTAATTTCTCGTACTGCCTTGATAGCGGCAACTTTTTGCCCACCTGCTGCAGCAAGAACAACGGTAACATTTGAATCATCAGCGCCGTCATCGCCACCTGCATCACCACCAGCGGGAGCACCGGCCATCATAACAGGTGCAGCGGCAGAAACACCAAATTTATCTTCCATTGCTTTAACGAGGTTTGCAAGTTCAAGCACAGATAGTTTCTCAACCATGTCGAGAATTTTTTCTGCGTCTTTGCTCAATTTAACTTCCTCTTTGGTTTCTTCAGCCATTGTAAATTTTGTTAAGGATAAGAGTAAGTATGTTAAATATATTAGTTGTCTTCTTTCTTCTCTTCTTCAGCCGGTTTCTCAGGCTTTTCTTCTGTTTTCTTCTCGGGCTTTTCTTCCGGCGCAGGACCTTCTTTTTCAAGTTTATCTTTGTATGCTCCCACAACGCCTACAAAGTTTCGCAATAGCGAAGAAAGGGCTCCATGGAAACCGCTGATAGGTGATTGAAGAGATCCAACCATTTTGCTGAGCAACTCTTCTCGTCCAGGAATTTGCGCAAGATGCAGAGTTTCTTCTTTTGAAAGGTTTTCTCCTTCCATAATTGCTCCTAAAAGACTTATGGAATCATTGTCTTTCGAGAATTCATAGAGTGTTTTTGCTGCAGCAACTTCATCTCCCATAGAGAAAGCTGTTCCAACCTGCCCTTCAAGCACTTCGTCGGGAAGATCTTTGAAACCTGCTTTTTCAGCAGCAATTTTAATCAATGTTTTTTTCGCTACTTTAAAAGTTACTTCGTTCTCGCGAAGTTTGCCTCGCAAAGTACCAAAATCTTTTACTTTAATTCCTTTATAATCAGAAAAAACGATTGATTTTGCATTGGCGAATAAATCTTGTAGTTCGGCAACCACTTCTTTTTTCTTTTCTTTAGAAATAGCCATAATAATTGAGAGTTAATAAAAACGACCGTTGTCAGAGACGGCCATATAATCTTAATCCCAAGTAAATGGGGGATTGATAATGTAGTCTCGGTTGGTTTTACGCCCCGAACAAAGGGATTACCAACTGTCTCTGACGTGATTAGTCTACTTGAAAACGACATAAAGTCAAATAAAAATTGCTCCGCAGGATAATTTCTGTTATCAATTTTATACTAAAGTTATACAAGAATATGAATATCGATCAAACTATTCGAGCTTTTCTTGAAAAAGCCGGTGAAAACCAAAAAAAACCGCTTCTTGTTATTCTCGGCGGGACTGCCTCCGGAAAAACGCGTCTAAGTGTTGAATTGGCACAGCGTTATGAAGGAGAGATAATTTCAACAGATTCGCGACAAATATATAAGTATATGGATATCGGAACCGCTAAAATA
>CAZPFH010000057.1:0-6521 GCA_964585825.1 uncultured Candidatus Peribacteria bacterium | reverse complement strand
TTCCGATATAAAAAACAAGCGCCCCAATAAGACCAAGTCCATAAATTGCACCGGAAGAACCACTTTGATAAATAACTTTTTTCATACATATGTTATTAAAAAATATTAAAATGTTTTTATTTTACCCAAAATTTTCATGTATTGATTATATCATATACTATTTTAATTTTCGCTTTAGGGATATATAATTTAACATAATAAAAATAATTATTTACCATGCTTGGATTTGACCTATTTTTAGTAATTGTAATTACGGTTACTATTTTTGTTCTTTTTGCTACCGAGAAATATCCTGTCGATGTTGTTGCTTTATTAACAATTGTAGTTTTAATGCTTACCGGTCTTGTTACGCCGGAAGAAGCAGTTTCGGGCTTCTCAAATACGGCAACAATTACAGTTTTAGCAATGTTTATTATTTCTGACGGTATTCAGAGAAGTGGTGTTATCCATATACTCGGAGAAAAAATTCTTCAAATTACCAAAACGTATTTTCATCAACTATTGGCAATATCAGGAATTAGCACATTGGGCGGACTTATAAATAATACCCCTTCAGTTTCAATACTTGCTCCAATGGTTATGGACATGACAAAAAAAACTAAAACATATGCAACTCAACTATTGATGCCTCTTTCGTTTATATCCATGGCAGCTGGCACCTTGACATTAATTGGATCAAGTTCAAATATTTTAGCAAACAATATTTATGTAAGAGCTGGCAATACACCGTTAAATCTTTTTGAAATATCAAAACTTGGAATATTTATTTTTCTGATAGTAGTTGTTTATTTTCTTACAGTTGGGAGATTCCTTTTGCCAAAACGTGAAGGACATACCGATATCACAGACCCTTACAAGAAAATGAAATACAATGCTGATGCAATTCTTCCTCCCGAATCGGGGCTTATTGGTAAAAAAATAAAGAAAAGTAAATTAAAAGAATATGCAATTGAGGTTTTCAGCATAACAAGAAACGGAAAATTACACAGACGTGATCTTGATGATTTTAAAATAGAATCTGACGACATACTTGCTGTATATGGAAGCAGGCTTAAACTTTTACAGGCAGATAGTGAAGGGTATATAAAACTAGAATCGGGCGTCAAACATGTTGAAACAGGTGAAAGTGCAGCAATAGACCAATTTATGATTGCTGAAGGATCATCACTTATACATCAAACAATTAATTCAATTGGATTTACAGATCGTTTTAACGCAAGCGTACTTGCGTTAAAAAGAGCAAATAAAAAAATAAAAAATAGTATAAACACTGTTCAGCTCAAGTTTACTGATATATTGCTGGTTAAAGCTCCACCGCAAACTATTGATATTATGAAATTAAGCAATGAATTTATTTATATAGGAGAAGTTGCCGGGCCATACAGATTAAACAAAATGAAATTTGCCGTAGGAATATTTTCACTAATTATTCTTTTAGCTGCATTCCAGGTAATACCAATTATGACTGCTGCTTTACTGGGTGTTCTTCTAATGGCATTAACCAGAGTTGTAACATTAAAAGAGGCTTATGGAGCTGTAAATTGGCAAATAATCTTTTTGCTTGCGGGAATCATCCCCCTTGGAATTGCACTCGAAAAAACAGGGGCTGTTGAACTTATAACAAATTATATTATCGTTTTTTCACAGTCTTCGCACCCATTAATAATTCTTGGAGTTTTCTATTTGTTAACAAGTTTATTAACTAATATAATTTCAAACAATGCAGCTATTATTTTCTTGGCCCCAATAGCACTGGCGACTGCTTCTGAATTATCATTAAACCCGGTGCCATTTCTAATTGTAGTTATGTTTGCAGCATCAACTGCATTTTTAACTCCAATCGGATATCAAACAAACACAATGGTATATCAAATCGGCAACTACAAATTTACGGATTTCACAAAAGTAGGACTACCTTTGAATATAATATTGTTATTTGCAACAACATTACTGGCCGCTTGGATTTGGGGTATATAAAAACCCCATAAAATAAAAATGCAGAAAAGCGCTTTTAATAAGGCGTATAATTTGATTTCAATTCATTTCGCTTGCAAACAAGTTAAGCTTTGATTCGTCGCAATGCTCCTTTTATTCAACTCAAATTCAATTTGTATCACCTTTGTTGATCAGCACCTTAGGCTTTACTTCGTAAAATTCGAATTCAATTGGCTCCCGGGGCCGGGCATTCTTACATTCTCGCTCACTTTCGTTCGCTGCGAGGTCGAGCCCTCAAATACTCGCTTTGCTCGTTTTTCGGGACCAAACCTCCGGTTCGAGACGCATCTCTGACGACACGTCAAAAAACCGCCGAACATTTTATGTCCGCCGTTTTTTGATGGCTCCCGGGGCCGGGCTCGAACCGGCAACCCTTCGGTTAACAGCCGAATGCTCTACCATTGAGCTACCCGGGAACAATTTGTTAAAGATCCATACGGACAACGGCAATAATATAAACGAATTCACTCCCCTTTTCAACTCATTTTAAAATGAAGTATTTCCCTTCCTACCAATTGATCACTACGATAATACAATAATGTTCCGCGTTTTGTATCGGGATTATCAAATGCGACATGTTTAAATCCTATTTTTTCGGCATCTTTAATAATGGTATCCAGAAAATGTTGCTTGTTTTTTTCTCTATAAAAAGGCACTGCAAAAACCAAGTCGGCATCGTTATTTAATATTCCATGCAACGACTGGAGCGCTCCCAAAAAAATTTCTTTAATCGTATCAAAATTCTTTTTTCGTTCCTCGTGAGACGGCAAATTTAACAAAGGAGGACCCAAATATATTTCACTTACTACCGTACGCGGAATAATCGTAATATCATTTCTTTCCAATTTTGTTGCATCATGCTGAAAAATCTTAATGACCCCATTGCTCACATGCATAAACTTTTCTTTTACCCATGCAAGATTTTCTTTTGTATCTTCAACAGCCTTTTCACTTACATCCGAACCCAAAACCTGATGTCCCTGCAGCAAAGCTTCCATTAAAACCGTACCGCTTCCGCAAAAAGGATCATAAACTACGGAAAGAGCTTTTTCACATGCAATATTAATCATTATTTGAGCTAATTTGGGAGGCAACATGCCGCTTTTTATATCTCTGGCAGGCCGCTCATAATCACGGAACGAGTACTGTTTGAATTGTTGTACACTCACTGTATATGCAAGAAGATATGACTTATTGGTTTTTACAATTGTCATATCAGTACCCTTTTGACATAAATGTTCTTCATTAATAATCACGCTGCGAACATTTTTATCCGGCTTGTTAACAAATCGAGCTCCTTTCCCTCGTTTCTTCAACATTCGCTTAACGTTTTTTAATATATTTTTTAACTCTTTTTTAAACGAACGTGCAAAATGATACATGTTGATAGCAAAAATAATCTTTCCTTCTCCATGCTCATCCAAATAATCAATACAGCGATCTTGAACAGCCGTAAGGGAAGATTCTTCCGCAATAACTTTTGCAATTTTAATAGTTCCGCCAAGCATGTTTTGTAAAGCAATCGGATCGGCAATTTCTTTTTCCCGTTCAACAACATAAAACCCTCCCCTCACTTCACCTTTACCAACAACCGCCTCCAACTCGGCAACAGAAAGCTTAGCTTGCCTTCCCAATAAAAATAAATATTTATGCATATTCAAACATTAATAATATCAAAAACGAAATTTCATCATTACATAAAAATAGTTTTCATCGTATTTTTTAGCATGTTTCTAGGTTATTTCATCGGCTATCTTCATCATATTTATCTCATCAGAGAGCCAATAGAATTTATCGGTGAAATAAATCAAAAGGGCTGTCAGACGACGATTCAATAGTCTTCTCAAGAAAATATGTTTTCAAAGTTTCACAAGCTATAGTACACTTCTGCTACCGATTACTTTGTAAATAATAACTTAAACACCATATCTATGGCAATGTCACTTAACAAGGTTCAATTAATTGGGAACCTAACACGCGATCCCGAAATGAAACAAATTCCGGGCGGTCAAGTAGTCACTACTTTTTCAGTTGCAACAAATCTTTCATGGACCGATTCAAGCGGACAAAAACAAGATAAAGCTGAATTTCACAATGTTGTTGCATGGCGCAAACTCGCTGAAATTTGCGGACAATATTTAAAAAAAGGGGGCAAAGTATATATTGAAGGTAGATTACAAACACGAACATGGGAAGCCGAAGACGGCTCAAAGCGATACAGGACTGAAATCGTCGCAGACAACATGATTATGCTTGATAAAAAAGGAGAAACACAGTCAAATCAACCGACAAACAATATTGCTCCTAAATCAAACACGCAATCTCAACAACAAAATAGTTCGCAACCTCAACAACAACAGCCCCAAGATCAGCAACAGCAAGCACCTTCAAACACATCCGACAACAGCCAGCCCGCAAATCCTGAGGATGAGGTAACTATTGACGACCTACCCTTCTAAAAATTATTGCATACATAACAAAAGTTTACTTGCAGTAAATTTATTTACATTGTATCGTATTTTTGTACGTTATTTATATTGTGTATGAAAAAACACATAAACATTCTAATTTGTTCGATCCTGCTACTCACCGTTACGGGATGTGCCGATTCAACCGAACAGCAAAACGACGTAGTAACTCAACAAACCGAGCGAAGAAAAGGCATAGAAATATCAGCATTGGAAACATATCAAGCTATAACAGAAAATCCTTCTGTTATGATTATCGACGTAAGAAACCCTGAAGAATATCATAACAGGCATTTATCAAATTCAACCCTTATACCGCTTGACGCACTAACAAGCGAAATAGAAAAAATTCCCGATCTGAATAAAACTGATAAGATTATTGTATATTGCCGATCTGGAAATCGAAGCAATCAAGCACAAGTAATCTTAACTTCGATGGGATATACAAATGTAAAAAGTATGTCCGGAGGAATTAATGCATGGACTAAATTGGGGTACAACGTGTGTTTAGGCACAACCCTTACCTGCTAATTATGAAAACCCGGTACAAATCACCAAAAAGAGTATTACTGATGGCTGTTGTTATCCTTTTTGTCATTATGCTACTTCTTTTGGGCATTGTTACTTTCAATCAAAACACAATATGGTTTTCCACTCTTCGCATCCCATCAATACAGCCTCCGGGATGGATATTTATATTGATATGGAGTGTGCTTTATTTCCTCATAGCTATATCGGTTGTAATTGTTCTTGATAAGCCAAAAAAGAACAAAGACAGAAGTATGACTATTATACTGTTTATTTTAAACGGCATACTTAATGCGCTCTATAGTATATTTTTCTTTGGAATGAAGAGCATTTTATTGGCTTTCCTTGAGCTCCCGCTGCTAATAGCTTCTGTATTACTTTTAATATGGTGTACCTATCGTTTAGATAAGAAAGCAGCCTATCTTCTCATTCCTTATTTCGTATGGATTTGTTTTTCAACCGTCCTTACGGGAATAACACTCTTTATTAATTAGTTTCATTCTTTTCTACCTTTTTTCTTCAATATTTCATCTTGTTTCTTAAAGTCTTTAATGGTTTGCAAAAGACTGTCTTGTTCGGTCGCAGAAAGTTCAGATCGCTTAATTAATTTTTGCATAGTTTCAAATTCCGATTCGGTAATTTCACCATCCTCCATCATTTTAAACATTTGATCTTTCATACTCGATGGCAATCCGCCAAACTTTTCATTAACAATTTGTTTCTGAATATCAATCATATATCCTTCAATTCTATTGATGAGCAATTGATATGCACTTTCATCGATTTTCCCGGATTTCAATTGATTATCAACAATATCTTTCAAGCGATAAAGCTCAGCTTCACATCGTTTAGCTTTCATCTTGTATTCCGAGTAGGTGTCGTCAATTTGGTTTATATACTTTGCAATCGATTTTTGTTTTCTCTTTGTTGCAAAAGTAAATCCGGAAACAGCTACAAAGACAGTAATAATCGCTACGATGGTTGCAAGATTTTCCAATACAAGGCCCCATATGTGTTCAAAAAGGCTCGGATTTTCCCTGTTTGCCGTAACCTCTTCATTTTGACGTTCTTCATCTAGTTTGTCAGGACGATTGCTATCAACTTCAGAATCGGAAACCTCATCGGAATCGAGTTCAACATCCTCATCAGGATCAAATTCCGGTTCAAAAGTATATACGGGATCTACAAATAAATGTACGGAATTACTACACCCGCGTCTGTCGTCCTTTGTTAATACGCATATTCTAAAGTAATTATCTCCTTCCGGCACTTCACCGGTAATATAACCTGTCTTATGAGGGTCTTCAAAATAATCAAGATAACCATGTTTCGGATAATACGGCTTTTCATCAATCTGATCATGAACCACATTATACATAACGAAATCGGACTCAAGATAAGGTGTCCAATGTAAAGCGGCGCGCATATCTTGAGTCAAAGCTCCTTCAAGATCAATAACAATGTCAGGATCGTTTTGATAAAGATCTCCGGAATCATCATCAAACACCGGTGCAAATTCTATATCCGAAA
>CAZPFH010000056.1:0-6532 GCA_964585825.1 uncultured Candidatus Peribacteria bacterium | reverse complement strand
CTTTGCAAAAGGGTATATTTGGAATTATCCAAAATCAACTAAAGGAAAGGTATTGGAAGCAAATAAAGAAGAGGCAAAAAAAATCATAAAAAACATGCTTCCTGAAAATATGGTTTATGACCCGAAAAACAATGCCCTAATCTATACTTATTCAAAGGGGAGGAGTAGTAGTAAGATAAAACTTGATTCTGTCCTAAAAGATGAGCTTAAAATAATTAAACTTAAGCATTAGTGAGAAACGCTTTTCTCAGGATAGTCGCTATCTAGTTCCCCACTTCCACAATTGGCATACTTATTCGGAAAGCCCCATAGTGTTTATGAAACTCTTTACTATCTATTGGGCACAGCGTATTAAGCTTAATCTCTCCATTATTTGCCAATAAAATCTTTTGAGTATTTTCGAGCATATTAAGCAAGAAGAAATATTTTTGACTCACTCTTTCCCAGTTAAAAGCCAAACTATACTCATAGATGGTTTCACCTCTTCTTGATAAATAGATGATGTTCGTATTGTAGCTTCCAATCATGAAAGGCGGATCAGCACTTCCATCTTTTTTCATGGTGATGTTACTTGCACCTTTGCTTTTTGTTCTGAACCCATGCTTATAAGCATTCAACAAATCGTAGTCTTTGAGATAATCATCAAGAGCTTCGCGTAAAATAACACTATAAATTTGCCGTTTTTGATCTAGATTATTTATTGCATCCTTTTCCTTAATCCCGAAAACCCAAGACTCCAAAAAGTAAGTTAAGAAATCCATTCCCTGGGCATTTCTTGTTTTTTTATTTAAAAGAGTGTCCTCAATTTTTTTTCTTAAATCCTTATTTCCTATAAAGAGGTTCTTGTATAACTCTCCCTCTGAAATTGTCCAAATATTAATACAGAAAATTTCAATTAGTTGGAGATAATTGGCGTACATTTTCAAAGCCCATGGATTTTTTGCTTTATCTGTCTTTAGTTTCCTGAGCTTGTCGAAGCACACATTTACTGATTTTTGCCAGATTGAAAAATCAATGTCTCTGTAATATTCGATGATTTCGTTTTTTATTGGCATAAAAGGACAATTTATTTTTTAAAAGCCTCTGCTAAAAATGCCTGCATCATCATTTCTGAATCTTTTTCGTCTTGAGTGATCTTTTCTTCGAGTTGGCTTACATAGTCCGTTAGCTTTTTTACTTCAGCATCGATGGCCTTTTGTTCAGCGCGTGGAGGGAGAGGAATAACTAGATTAGATATTTCTGTACTATTTATATTGTTAATCCCTACAGTCGTTCTAAGAGGTATTTCAATTTGATTCCTGAGATAAACTGAAGATAGTGAATTTTTTAAGTACCAGGGCTCAATAAGTGGTCGAATTCGCACTAAATATCCAGCATAAGAAAAAGATTCACACGAAGAATCAACTACAACTGCTTTTCCTACTAAATTTCTACTACCATTGGAACGTATCAGTAATATGTCTCCCTCGAGCAGTAAAAGGTCATTTTTTTCTTTTTTTGTTAAATTTGTGTACTTTAGGTCCTTTAAATTCAAAACTCCATCAGATATATTTGGGATTCTGAGTATTACTGTATTTTGTGATGAGCTGTAATTGCACTTTTTTGATGTCCCATATCTTAAATTTATTACAATTTCTCCCAGTCGACACCACTCCCACTTCTCAGGCAATTCAAATGGAATTTTGTCTTCAGAAATTGGTGAAAGAGGTTTTTCTTTCTTAATCTTTTTTTCTGCAAAAAGTTTTTCTTTTTTCGCTTTGATTTTTTCAAGTAGTTGATTCGCAGACTCAATATCAGGGTTTTCCGCTCGCCACTTTTCAGTGAGTTTGCCGGAAATTGCATCTTGAAGGATTTGTTGGCGGAGAGAAGAGAGAAGCTCTTTTTGTTTAGAGCTATTTTCTAATAGATTATCCTTCTTGCTATTTACATTGGTAAGAATTTTTTTGAAATGTAGCTGATGATCTAAATCAAAGTATGGAATTTTGTAATTGCCAAAATTTGTTTTGTTTATTGCTAGCTTAGATGTTCCTGTGGCTGTTTTTTTAACAAGATCGTCTTTGATTGTTTTGAAAATTTGATGATAAAATTTAAGATCGACTGGATACTTCTTAGGATCTTTGGGGGTCAAAATAAAACAAAGATCACTCGCTATAAATTTATCGTTTATGTAGTGACATCTTCCCAGTGACCCAGATGCAGCTACTGCAACAATAAGAGCCTCGGTCGCATGAGAGTATTCCTTGTGAGTTTTCCATTCTGAACTTGCTGTTACAAAAACAAAATCACCAGGCGTACATTTAGTGCTTTGGAGGCTGCCTTTTTCAAAATTGAAGATTTCCTTTATTTTTTTCAGCTCACTCATAATTCAGCCTTTAAAGATTCTAAGATTTTCTTGCTCTCACCAAAAGAAGTTTCAAGTTTTGAGATCAATTCCTCTGTTGTATGTTCTATTTCGTCTTCTTTTTTGTGAGGGTTTTTTATATCCAGATCCCAATTTTTCGCCTTTATATCTGCAATTGAAACCTTCCAGGCAATATCGCTTTCTGTGCGGTTCTTCCACCACTCTTTGATGGCATCAAATTCTTTTAGTTTGATTGGTTTAGTTTTGGAGTATGATTTTTGACCTTCGGGCAATTTGTGCTCGTAGTACCAGACTTCTTTTGTTGGTTCGCCCTTTGTGAAAAACAATAAATTTGTCGCCACGGTTGCATATGGTGAAAAAACAGAATTTGGTAAGCGTATAACAGTATGCAAATTACACTCTTCCAGCCATTTTTCACGGATTCTGGCTTTTACGCCATCACCTGTTAGCGAACCGTCCGGCAAAACAATACCTGCTCTTCCGCTTGGCTTGAGCAACTTCATGAAAAGTACTAAGAATAAATCAGCAGTTTCTTTTGTGCGAAAAGTTGCAGGGAAATTGGCAAGAATACCGTCTTTCACCGTTCCACCAAAGGGAGGGTTAGCAACAATACAATCCACTCTTTGCTCGGGGCTGATATCTTTGATTGGTTGAGCAAGTGAATCACCTCGGGCGATGTTTGTTGGTGCAGAAAGCCCATGAAGCATCATGTTTGTAATGCAAAGCATGTGTGGGAGCTGCTTTAGCTCATTTCCTTTTACGGTTTGTTTGATGAGAGATTCATCTTCGGCGGTATGTACGTCATTTTGTCTTATTCTTTCAATTACAGAAGTTAAGAATCCACCAGTTCCACAAGCGGGATCATAAACTTTTTCACCTAAGCGTGGATTAACCATTCCAACAATGAATTCAGTTAGCGCACGAGGGGTGTAAAACTCACCGGCATTACCCGCACTTTGCAGACCTCGAAGCAACTCTTCATAGATTAAGCCAAATTGGTCGCGGTCATTTTTCCTGTTGAAATCTATGTCGTTGATTTTATTAATCACTTGGCGGATCAGTGTTCCGCTTTTCATATAGTTAAAACTGTCTTCAAAAACTGATTTTACAATGTAACCTGCTTCATTATCTTGAGCGGTATATTCAAAATTTTTGAAAGTTGGAAAAAGTTTGTTACTAATGAATTCAAGCAAATCATCACCCGTCATTCCTTCGTCATCTTCCGCCCAGTTTCGCCAACGTAGCTCTTCAGGAATTGGTGATTTATATTTTGGATTCAGTACCTCTTTTTCCTCTTCTGTCTCATCAAAAATTTTTAAAAAAAGCATCCAAACTAGCTGCGATAACCTTTGAGCATCGCCGTCTACACCATGATCTTTTCGCATGATGTTCTGTATCGATTTAATAATTCCTGAAAGGTTGGACATAATTTTTTAGTTAAACAGCATAAATTTCTTTCTCCAGTTCTTCTACAGCCTGGAAATATTTTTCTCGGCCTCCAAATTCTTTGACTATCTCAACAGGTGAGCCAAGAGTGATAAATGGTGATATTTTTAGAATGTTAATATCTTCAATATATTCAAGCCCTTCATCTGCGTATTTATCTAGTAAGCTATCTAGGACTTTCCGGGCTTTTTCTGAATATTTGTCTAAGTAATTTTTCTTTCGTACTCTCTTTGCTCTTTCTGCACGGGTCATTAGTTTTTTCTTGTCGAAAGCAACGTGCATGATGATGTCGAAAAGATCTAGGTCCTTTCCAACTTCTTCACCCATATCTTTTTGCAGCTCAGAAAGCATGATTCCCTGATTGGTCATTTCCTCAAAAATGTAGTATTTGCGCTTGTGCTTATCCCAGTTTTGCAAAAACTCGTCTAGAGAGCTGTATTTTTGGCGAATTTGGCGACGTGAATAGTCTTTTAATGATTCAGTAATGAGTTTGCCGTTCGCATCAAGATATTGCGTGTGTTTGTAGGCAACATTTACTGGCACATTATCAACGTAAATTTTCTCTTGATTACTTTCATCAATTTCTCCGCCTTCGATAATGTCAGGTCTATCCTCTGTCGGTGGTTCTTTTTCTGTAACCATTTCTGCACTGAGGTCAGCTTCTTCAACTTCCATTTCTTCACCCTGCTTGATTTCTTTAATTTGAATTGGGTCTCCGTCAAAGTCAGGGTCTGCAAATAATTTTGTTACATTTCTGAAGTCCAAAATCGTGAAGTGAGTCTTGCCATACGGCTCATTGATACGAGTTCCACGTCCAATAATCTGTTTAAACTCTGTCATGGAATTAATATTTGAATCCAAGACAATCAATTTGCAGGTTTGAGCATCCACGCCAGTCGTCATTAATTTGCTTGTTGTGACGATTGTCGGATATGGATTTTCGGGATCAATAAAGCTATCAAGTTCTGCCTTTCCTTCTTTATCATCGCCAGTGATTTTCATTACGTATTTGCGATTTTCTTTTACAAGGTCGCTATTTTCAGCAATCAGAGCTTCGCGCATGCGCTCCGCATGTTCTATATCAACACAAAACACAATCGTTTTGGCGTAGCGATCTGTTTTTTTGAGATATTGGGTGATTTCTTTCGCAACCGTCTCTGTTCTTTTCGTAAGCACAATTTTTCTGTCGAAGTCTTTCTCGGTGTATTCACGATCTTCAATTTCACGCCCTTCGCGATCCCTGTCCATTATGCTTGGTCGATATCCGCCGATATCTTTATCGAGCAATACTTTCATCACCTTGTACGGTGCTAAAAAACCATCATCAATGCCTTGCTTGAGTGAGTAAGTGTAGATTGGTTCACCAAAATACTCTTGATTTGAAATTTTTGTTGTTTCCTTTGGTGTAGCTGTTAGTCCAATATGAACTGCATTGTCGAAGTAAGCTAATACTTCACGCCACGCTGAATCTGCTGATGCACTGCCTCTGTGACACTCATCAATTATTATTAGGTCAAAAAAATCAGAGCTAAATTCTTTGTACGCATTTCTTTCTTCATCGTTTCCTGTTAGTGATTGATAAAGGCCTAAATATATTTCGTGAGCTTTACTGATTTTTCCTCTTTGAATTTTAATCATCTTGTCGCCAAAGTGCTTGAAGTCATTTACCATTGTTTGGTCAACAAGGATGTTTCTATCCGCCAAAAAAAGAATTCTTTTTGCTCTTCGTGATTTCCAAAGTCGCCAAATAATTTGACCTGCAACGAGCGTCTTACCTGTTCCGGTTGCCATGACAGTCATTATTCGTTTTTGCCCTTTGGCTACAGCCTCTACAGTACGATTGATAGCGATTTCTTGATAATAGCGAGGTGTCTTTCCAGAATTATCTGAGTAGTACGGAGTGCTAATCACTTTTTCAATTTCTTGATTAATACCTTTAGCTTTTTTGTAGCGTTCATAAAGTTCGGCAGGGCTTGGCAATTCTTCTAGAGATAGCTTGCGTTCCTTTCCGGTAAAGAAATCATGTTCAAGGAAACCGTCACCATTTGAACTATAAGCAAACGGAATATCTAGAATTTCAGCGTACTCAAGCGCTTGCTGGATGCCACTAGAAATCGAGTGATTATTATCCTTGGCTTCAATAACAGCAATTGGGAGATTGTGCTTGTGATAAAGGATATAATCAGCTTTTTTTGCATCGCCACGTTTGACAATTTTCCCCTTAACTTCGATGCGCCCGGCAGTAAAATAAACTTCTTCTCGAAGTTGCGTCATTTCATCCCAGCCAGCGGATTTAATAGCTGGTGTTATGAACTTTGTTCTTATGTCTTGCTCAGAGAGATCTTTTTTAGAAATATTCATAATTATTGCATTAATTCATCAAGACTTATTTCAAGTGCTTCGGCAAGTTTGGCAACAGCAAAAACGGATGGCTTTTTTATTACGCCAATCTCTATTTTCGTAAGGGTGGTATAAGGAATATCAGCTTTTCTAGCCAATTCATCCTGAGACATACCCTTCTCTTTTCTTAATTTTTGTATTCTCTGGCCCAGGTTTTCATTTTGCTTATTATCCATTTATTGATAGTATTAAATTGACCGCAACAAGTCCTAGCAAAATCATACTAATATGTCGCTACAGATAAAGCAATCAGTAAACCTAAAATCTAGCCTCCCCGAAAAAGGCGGCTCTTTCAGGAGGGCAGGCAAAAATTCATTTCCCCCA
>CAZPFH010000055.1:4668-6801 GCA_964585825.1 uncultured Candidatus Peribacteria bacterium | reverse complement strand
AGCGGAAACAGCCCTGATGAAAAAACAGACTTCTGCAAAATCTCCGGGATTTCTAAAAAAATTCATTAACTGGCTTTTTAAAAAGAGACTCCCAAAAGAAGTACGAAAACTGGGCGATGATAAAAAGTTGGAAGAAACGTTGCAAGCCATTTATGAACATTATGACAAAATTGATGAAATAAATGCGGATATTTTTCTTATGAAAAATCATCTTTCCGCACTTGAAGGAAAACTTGTTGAAAATGTCGGCACTCCTCTTGAAGAGAAGATCAGAACGACAATCAACAAACAACAAAACGTTATACGAGAAGCTATGACCGAACGAGCACAAGTAATGAATGAAAAAACAAATCCAAGAGAAATTTTAAGCGCCCAATTAATGAAAGCTGTACGAAGCGCACTTAAAAAAGAATCAAAAGCAATTAATGAAAAATTCGGAAATGAAATAGCACGATTGCTTAGAGAAAGACAAGTTTTAATAAATCAAACCACAATGATTGGCAATGAATCCCCTGAGTCAATAACAAAGAAATTAGAACTTCAATCCAAAATTGAACAAATAGACATCAAACTTGATGAAATCAAAAAAGACTTGATTACATATAAATCAAAACGACCTCTTTTCCTTTTCGAACGACTGGTGGGCGTACAAAGCATACCCATGGTCTATCGTTTCGGACAAGCATCGACGCTTAAATTTGACTATAAAGAAGAGGAAGAACGACAAAAACAATCAAACACATAACATATCTTTTAATAAACATACCCATGAAACGTTATATTCTCTATTCCAACATTATTTGGAAACAACCCGAACACAATGATAACGCTCCCTCTTCAAAAGATTCTCCGGGATCTTCTCCGGAAGCCGCGCACCAACCGGATCGACCTGACATTGATTTGGTTATTCAACGTGGAACTGTCCGTGATTATGTGAATAAAAGAGTGGAAAAAGTTATTAAAAATGAAAAAAAACAATTATTCAAACAAGAACTTAAAGATTTGGAAGAAACAATGCGAAAATCAAACGAACAACTTAAAAAAGAGCTTGAAAAACAAAAAACCGCTAATGAAGATCTTGAAAATAAAGTTGAATTACTCGAAAAAGAAAAAGCACGATTGGATCACGATGTAGAGTCAACAAGTAAAAGAGTAACCGAGCTGGAAAATATCGAAGCAACCAATCCTGAAGACGTTAAAATGTTGGAAAGCAGATTGGCTGCATTAGAAGGTCAAAAAAACGCTTCCCCTCAAGAAATAAAAAACTTACGAGAAGATTTTAATGACCTTATTAATGATAACAGTTCATTACATAAACAATTGGCATCCCTTCTTCCTCTTCCGCAAGCAGTAAATGATCTTGAAGAAAAAATAGATAGAGTTGGTACCAATCCTCAAGTAATGAAAGAATTTTTAGTTCGAATTACAGCTAAAATGTCAAGAATTGAAAAAGAACTGGGGCTCAAAGGGAATACTATGCCACCCGAAGCGGGACCACCAAAAACCCCTCGTGGAGGGAAACCTAATAATGAAGGGTATATTGATACCGAAAAACAAATAAAAGGTATCAAAGCAACACCTATGGCAAATAAAATATATAAAGCGCTTAAAGATCGTATGGGGCCGGGCTGGAAATTCACTTCTTCTTATCATCATGCAAAATGCTGGAAATACTACAATGTACGACCGGGAAATGATGTTAAAGGAGACGCACGTGGAAACACCAAAGAAAAATATTGTATATTTGACGGAAATGATTATTACTACACCGACGCATGGTATAAAAAGCTTGTTAAAGAGCTACCTACGGAATGGGAAAAAATAAAACGTTACAAGCCAACTAATTAATACCCGATATGGATACTAAAAAACTACAAAAATACGCGACTTTAATACAAAAAAGGGATGAAATTGTGCAAGAAACACAAAACCTTGAACGTGCGGCATTCAATCTTTTATATAAGAATGTCAGCTCAATTGCGAAGGAAAGCGATAAACTGGAAAAATAATCCATTTTACGATATAATATATAGATTAAAGAAACAATAAAATGGTAACAACATCACCACCAAACAGGCCGACTTCAACTCCTCAAAATAATGAAACGCAGGAAATTATTCGATTAACTCAATC
>CAZPFH010000055.1:0-4658 GCA_964585825.1 uncultured Candidatus Peribacteria bacterium | reverse complement strand
TGATAATTTTGACGACTACGATTATGAAAAGCTGATTCAGCCGCTACGAAAAAATCCAAATGAAATAAGTAAAATTCAGAAAGATTTCCTTAAAAACATGAATAATGTTGAAAAAGTACTTGAAAAAGTGGCATTAAGGAATTTCAGCTATGCGGAAGCTAAAAATTCGGCTACCGGTCGTGCGGACAAAGGCCTCTTCTCTCAACTTGAACGACAAATAGGAATAGTTAATGCCGCGCAATCAACACCTGTAGGAAATCCGGATTTGGAAAAACTTTTTTCTGCGCAAACCTCTCAAGAATTCGAACAGCAATTACAAGATCCGAATATTGTTCAAGCGGTGTATAAGAGAAATAGTGATTTTGTTAATCGTGCGCGGCGCGTTTTTGACTATATTAAACGATATAGACAACAAAGTCAGAAAAAATTAAAGAAACAACGAATCATTCGTTATCTCAGTGATATTTTTAGTGGCGATAAAGATAAGATCGACGAATCAACCATTATTAAACCATCATTACTTTCGCCAAAACAACGAGCGGAAGTGGAAAAGGCGCACGATCAGTACGTTCTTTTTCGTAAACGCCTCGAAAAACAATTAAAATTGGAAAAGGTTGTACGAAAAGAAAGAGAAACCTTCTTATCTAAACCTGTTGAATACGCTAAAAGCGGTGAGCGATATGTTGCCGAAAAAATTCAAAATATGCGCGACCATTGGGCGGGAATGGATGGTAAAGAAAAAACCATTGCCGGCATTACCATACTATTGGGAACCGCATGGTTTTTAAACAGTCAAAAAGAAGGTGTTCAAAAAGCACGCAACGCTATGATGAAAGCCGGACTTATTGCTCTTGGATATGTAGGTGTTAATACTACATCAAAAGTATTATTTGGGAAAAGTCTTGAAAATATGGCCGGCAGTTATATTGAAGACCGTTCAGGAAAACGCGACTTCTTAAAAGAATCATTCAATACCGATAAAGAGGGAGCGGATAATCTACAGACATCCCTAGCCGTTTTGGGAAATCATGATTTTTTAGAGCTTTCAGATGCATATTTGAAAGAAGAATCACGTTATGAAAAATTTCACACACCGGATAATTTGAGGGGTATCCCCGTAGGAGGCGTAGCAGAACACGAAATGAGTCCTCATACTATTTATAAGGTTGTGAAGCTGGTTGATCGCAAATTACGAAAAAACAATTCAAGTATTGCCCTCTTGCACGATGAACTTGCAAAAGCCAAAGCTTCGGCTCAACGAGCCGGTAAACCATTTGTTGCACCAACGTGGGCAATGATTATGACAGCAATTTTACAAAATCAAAAACTTAATTACCACATTGACAAGAAAGGGAAAATCAGCGTTGAAGCGGAAAAAATTCAAACGACATGGGAAACAAATGACAAACAAAAAACAAGAACGTGGTGGCCTCTTACCGGTCGTCCAAAAGATTGGCGTTTACACCTTGTTGATAACAAGCCGAAAGAGAATGTTCGCTCTTCTCAATTAGATACTCTTTCTTCTTCTATTATCCCTGCAAACAAACCATTATCGGGCATTATTCACACAAGTAATTTTGGCCGGTACACACGAGGTTTCAATGCACTTTACGTACAATCATACAGTAAACACAAAGAGCGTTCGGTTCACACTTTTGAAGATACAGGTGAAAAAACAACCTACATTACTTCGAAAACAAAAGTTGAAGCGGGAGCACACAGTAAAACGCTCGCACGTATTACATCCGTACGCAGTGCATATCAACAAGCCATGGAATCATTGAAAAAAACAATAAATAATACTCAAAATCATCCGTTGAAAAATTACCTCAACCGACTTAATGAGTTTGTTCAGCCGGTTTTTGGTACGTTTATCGGACCAAGCAAAAAGAATGCAAAAGAGTATGTTATGTTTTTACGTCTTGTGTTACCGGGATCAACCGAATTTAAATTACGAAAAGACCGAGAATGGCCCGAAGGCAATATGATGGAACAAATGAAGAAAAAACCTCTTAAGACCGGTGACAAACTAACACGTGCAGATTTCGACGCACATGCAAAACGTCAAATACAAACATTATCCCCAAATGATGTACCTAAAATAGAAGCCTTCAAGACAGCCTTTGGCGGCGCATACGAAAGCTTCTTGGCAAAAATCAGATTAAATAAAGATCAAACTGATGAAATAGATAAAGTGCTTACCTACTATAGTAATCGTTTTGCGGGTAGCGGCATAACGAAATCAGGCCTTGTCCGATATTTGGCAACACACGTTTTCACCGAACAGGAAATTCGAAAAGCTCGCGGCTTAAGCGCTAATGATGCTTTACCAAACGATAGTCTCGAAATATATAAAACAATTCGAGGAATCACCTTATCTGCAGAGATAAAAAACGAAAGCCCGAAAAAAAGAGCGTACATACTGAATTCACTCGGTCATCTGGTAGTACTTGCGTGTAATGGCGACACAAAAGCTATTAATGCAATTAAAACGATTGATACCGATCTCCATACCTTTATTACAAACTTTAGAGGTGTACCGAAAATACAAGCTGCCAGCTTATGGCTCCCTATTATAGCCCGATACCAAACAATACTCGCAGAGGCATATAATAATACTTCTTCAGGAGCACAAGCAAAACAAGAAACAATACAAAAAGCTGCAGATATTTACTTTAAAGAATAAGCGACCTTTATTTCGGTTCTTTGATTTCGCATATAAACTTTTATGCGTTTTTAATGATATTTCATAATACAAGGCTTGACAAAACTCTTATTTATTGATAAGCTTGTATCCTTTGCTGATAAGGCACTGGCAAATATAAAAACACAAAAAGCTTCTTAGGTAACCATTTAAGTACACATTCCTATGAGAAAAGCTTTGCGTTTTTATGTCATGAGTATTGGAATATTTTTATTCTTTGCTATCAATTTTCAAAATATTTCGGCATTCAATCAAGGTAATTTATCAAATAACCTTGCAACAGCTCAGGCTTCTCAGTATAATACTCACGCTGCTTCAATCGAAGAATCGTACGCAAATGCCTTGGAAACCCTTGGGCTTCATCTTTATCCCGGGACTTCTTATAAGGCGGAAAGCGTTAGCAGCACGCGCTCTTTGAATCATTGCAAGTCTCTCGTGTACCAAACATTGGTTTCATTACCACAGGAACATCGAGAGCATCTTCAACACCTCACTTTATATTTTGCCGATGGCCGTCGAGGGCTTGGCGGAGGGTCCACTATCATTTTACGTTGTTCAAACGTAAGCGATAAAGAACTTTCCTCCGTTCTTGTTCACGAAATGGGCCATGTTGTAGACACAGGTCTGTACACCGGCAATTCATGGTATGGCAAAAGTTCGTTTATGGACGGTAGCTTGCCAATTTATAATGATGATCTCAGTCTCCGATTCTATAAAATAAATTGGACTGATCACGAAACACTAAAGCGAGGTACTCGGGAATCGAACTTTGTTACAACCTATGCAATGAGTGATCCCTTTGAAGATTTTGCGGAAACGTATAACTTTTATATTTTGCACGGAAATCAATTTAGAGAAATGGCGGAATATGACAGAAGTTTGATGCGGAAATACCTTTTTATGAAATACTATATTTTCAAAGGTAAAGAATATGATAACGACCCATATACAAAAATTCATCCGTTCAGCAGAACATACGACGCAACAACACTAAATTACGACGATACTACTTTTATAAAAACAAAAAGCTTAGCATCGCTTTAAACGGTCTTAACCGTTTAAGATATACATTAGTTTAGGATATCGAGGCTTTTCTAGGGCGTTGGTACTCCTAAGTCTAAAAAGAATCACCTTCCCAAGTGGAGGGTGATTTTTTTGTTTGCGTTCAGATGCTCTTGGCTATACAATAGTCTTTGCGTTTCGCAGCCCTTTCAACACTATGGTGAGTGTAGCTCAGTTGGTTAGAGCGTCCGGTTGTGGTCCGGAAGGCCGTGGGTTCGAGCCCCATCACTCACCCCAGAAATTCAACTTTTCGTCACAAATAAGACTTTTGTTTTTCAGGTATCAACAAGATTTTAATATTGTTCAAGAATCTCTATATTCTCACCATCAATAGAAATCTTAGCCTTTATCGTATTTTTTACAATTCCCCCGAAAGCATTTTCCCCTCGAAAGGTTGTATTAACAATAAGGTGGTCTCCCATATCAAAATAAACTGTTTCAACATGATCATAGCTTTTTGGATCATTCATGGACTTCTTTATAACTTTGGTTAGCTCACTATGAGAACCATCCCACGAACTAAATTGATCCTCAATCATCTCTATTCTCTGTTCCGCTTTAGTAAAAACTGGTTGCTCGCTATTACTTTCGGTATTAGTAAAAACAACAAATATTACAATAATTGCTAAAAGCACTAAACAACCTATTCCCGCATTTTTATTTTTTTCTTTTTTCTTTTCTTTTTTAAAATCTTCTTCGGCTTTTAACCTCGCTCTAATCTTCATTCTTTCCTCTTTTTCTATTCCTTCTTGTTTTTTTTGATCTTCATTCATATTTTGTTTTTTAGCAAATATAATAACTTACCCCAATATGCAATTATACTACAAAAGTTGCCTTTTGGCAACACCTTGGGGTATTTCTTAAAGAAGCAATTTCCTAAAAAGATATAAGA
>CAZPFH010000054.1:2841-6923 GCA_964585825.1 uncultured Candidatus Peribacteria bacterium | reverse complement strand
AAAACTTGGCGGCAAAATTATTAAATGATCTCGTTGTTCGTCTTACATGGGACATGCCCGATGATCCATCAATTATCGATCAAATTCTTTATAAAAGTACCGATGGTGGTAGCAACTACGATGCGGGAACACCTCTTGGTGTAGATCGTGAAGAAGTTGAGGTAACCGGACTAACGCCGGGGACCGAATACTACTTCAAAGTTACTACAAAAGATATTGACGGTAATGAAAGTGACGGCATGATTACTCACATAATGCTTCCCGAAACAGGTATGGGAATAGGACTTTTAGTCGGAGCTTCTATGGGGCTTGCCGCATTTAAAAACAGAAAGAAAAAATAATTGATATAAAAAAACTAAAGAAGCCGGCTCATGGTGAGTCGGTTTTTTTAGTATAATTTTAAGAAAAATATAAAATAATACGCTAATGTTAAATCATGAAAAATCGTTTGTGGTTTGTCGGCTGTTTATGTTTTATATTAACCGCCATATGCGTTGCAGCTCTTCCCAAACATAGAATGCAAATATCGTTTTTAGATGTTGGTCAAGGCGACAGTATTTTCGTTCGCACTCCTGATGATTACACGCTGTTGATTGATGGTGGTCCAAGTGTTTCAGTTTTGGAAGAACTTGCCAATGTTGTCCCACGATATACCAGGCAGTTAGACTTGGTAGTACTGACACACCCTCACGCGGATCATGTAAACGGTCTGGTTGAAGTAGTAAAGCGGTTTGACGTACACAGAGTGATGATTGCAGGGACGCCGTCAGGTAATGCATATTATCGCGAGCTACTCTATTTATGTGACAGGTGGGACATACCGATTTATTACGGAAAAGCCGATCACGATATAAAAATCGGGAGCTACCTATATATTGATATTGTATGGCCTTCAAGACTAATGGCGGGGAAAGAGTACGAGAATCTCAACAACGCTTCTTTGTCCATGCGTTTAATTACACCAAAAAAAGTCGTTTTCCTCGGAGGCGATGCGGAAATAGAACAGGAGCACGAAATGCTTGAATCCGGATTCGATTTATCAGCCGATATTTTAAAAGCCGGCCATCACGGCAGCAAGACGGCAAGTTGCGATGAGTTTTTGGAATCGGTTGATCCGGAAACCGTCGTTATTCAAAGCGGGATAGACAATAGCTTTGGCCATCCGCACAAAGAAGCTCTAAGAAATTTTTTAGAAAGAGCCATTGAAGTTAGGCGTAATGATATTGAAGGAAGAATTGATTTTATTTTTTCCTTTTAGTCGCGGTTTATGTTCGCTCAATTTCAGCTCCCAACTTCTGCAGTTTAGCTTCCAAATTATCATACCCTCTATCAATAAAACCTATATTGCTTATCTCTGTCGTTCCATCTGCAACAAGCGCCGCAAGAACCATTGCCGCTCCGGCACGGATATCCCAACTAGAGATAGGAACACCTTTTAACGGGGTCTCTCCGGAAATAATCGCTTGATGAGGATTAAGCATTTCAAATTTGGCACCCATTTTTTCAAGCTCTGCAAGATAATTTAAACGCCCATCAAATAATGTTTCAAATATTTTACTATCTCCTTTCGCTTGAGTAAGCAAAACAGCAAAAGGCGCTTGTAAATCGGTCGGGAAACTAGGGTGTACGGCCGTCCTCAATTGTGTAACAGCCGTCAATTTCCCATGCGGTTTAATAATCGCCGCGTCTTTTTTTAATTCATAAGAAACACCAACTTCGGATAATTTTTGCCAAAAACTGTCCAGATGATGAGGGTCGATTCCCTGTATTTCAACGTCGCCGTTTGTTAACGCCGCAGCAACAATAAACGTTCCCGCTTCAAGATAATCGCCGGTAATCGTATACTCTCCACCCTTTAGAGATTTTACACCATTAATATTAAGAGTATGCGTTCCAATACCCTCTATGTCCGCACCAATTGAATTTAAAAAATGACATAAATCTTGCACATGCGGCTCAGCGGCGGCCAGTCTTAAAACAGTTTTCCCTTTGGCCATTACCGCTGCCATAATTGCATTTTCCGTAGCTGTTACGCTTAGCTCGGACATAACCACATCGGTACCTTTTAACACATCGGCTTTCACCTCTATGTCCTGCTTTTCATCAATAACTTCAGCGCCCAACTCTTCCAATGCATACAAGTGCGTGTCAACAGGCCTCTTCCCTAAAATACATCCACCCGGAAATGCCATTTTTGCCTTTTTAAAACGCGCAAGCAAAGGTCCGAGCAATAAAATAGAGGCCCGCATACAATGTTTCCCCTCATTTGAAATATACTGATTTTTAACATTTCTCGTGTCAACAGTAATTGTTTTATCTCGATATTCTATTTCCGCACCAATTGTTCTCAATATTGAAATCATTGAATGAATATCGGCAATATTTGGGATATTCTTTAGCGTTACGGGTTTATCGGCAAGCAATGTTGCACACAGGATAGGTAATGCGGCATTCTTGGATCCACTTATCCGGACCGATCCATGCAATTTTTTTCCTCCTTTGACAATATATTTTGGCATATGAATTGCTTTAATGAGCAGTGTGCATTATATACTAAAAGCATGCTAAGCAAAATATTTCGATCGCAAAAATCGGGACAAGCCGCCTTTCTACTTATGATTGCATCACTTCTCAGTTATGCAGCCGGGCTGCTTCGCGACCGAACACTTTCACATACATTTGGAGCAACACATCTTACTGATGCTTACAATGCATCTTTTTTGATTCCTGATTTACTTTTCAACGTATTTATTGCAGGCGCACTCTCCGTTGCGTTTATCCCCGTATTCACCGGTTATTTAAAACAAGATAAACGTGAAGCTTATGCCGTTGCAAATACAGTTATTACTATGGGCACTCTTATTTTGGGAGGTATTGGCATTATTGTTTTTATTGTTGCTCCATATATTATTCCGGCAATATTTACAAACACTCTTCCCGCAGACCAAACTCTTATCGTTACGATGACCAGAATTTTATTACTTTCTCCAATTTTATTTTGTATCAGCAATGCTTTGGGAAGTATCTTGATTACACACAAACACTTTTTGGCCTATGCTTTATCAGGATTTTTATACAACATGGGCATTATTTTTGGCATTATCATATTGCATAATCAGCTTGGTATCTATGCCGCCGCAGTGGGTGCGGTTATAGGAGCACTTTTTCATCTGGCAATTCGCTTGCTAAATATATTGACCATTAAATACAAATTTAAACCCACGTTTTCGCTCAAACATAAAGGTGTTCGCAAGATTTTCCGACTAATGATTCCAAAAACCGTTAATTTGCTCGGTTGGCAAGCAATGCTTTTTGTGTATACCTTGGTTGCTTATACGTTGGTGGAAGGAAGCGTTGCCGCCTTTAATTACGCACGTAATTTGCAAAGCTTCCCCGTCAGTCTTTTCGGTATAGCCTTTGCAACAGCCGTTTTCCCTTTTTTAAGCGAGCATGCGCACAATCAAGCGTCACAAAAATTTTCAGAAGATTTTCAAATTACACTGGAAAAGATTTTATTTTTCGCTATACCCGCAACCGTTGGCATGGCATTACTAAATAAAGAAGTTGTTGAAATTATTTTGAAAGGCGGGGCATTCGACGATTCAGCCGTCGCTCTAACCTCCGGCGTACTATTCTTTTTTATTTTATCCATTCCCCTGGAAGGATTGGTTCATTTGTTTGCGCGCGGATACTACGCATATAAAAATACAATATATCCTATGTTATTTGCATTGACGGGATATAGCATCAATATCGCTTTTTGCATTCTGGCGGCACAAATTATAGGAGTCAACGCTTTACCAATAGCCTTTTTATTAGGAACCACAATTCAGCTTTCATTACTTATTCTCTTTTTCTTTAATAAATTATCACATTTTTCTCTAAGAAGATTTATCATAAAAATGATCAAAATTGGATTTGCGGTATTAATTATGGGATTTATTGTAGCTTTCATTCCTAAATATTTGTCGCTTTCATTTTTGACGCTTCAAGTTATTCGCGTTATAGTGGGAGCCCTGGTATATTTACTTATAACCGCCCTCTTTCGTTGTCCGGAACTAGGCTTTTTTAATACCATTATT
>CAZPFH010000054.1:0-2831 GCA_964585825.1 uncultured Candidatus Peribacteria bacterium | reverse complement strand
GAACCCTCCCTCTTCTTCATCTCTAAAAACAAAAAAATGGCCTTTGTACGTAGTATTTATAGCGCTCGGTATTGTCTTTGGGGCGGCTTTTATCGGATATCCGAAATTTATTGCATATTGGAATCGTATTCAAATAGAACAAGAGAACGAGGATGTAATGGCGCAAATTATCGAAGAGGATGTGCTTGATCAAACAATTAAAAATCTACAGAAATTGCCCGAAGAAATTGAAGAAACATTTGAAAAAGAAGTAACGATATTGGAAAACGCTTATTTAAATGTACCTTTTGTATGTCAGGCTCCACTGCAAACGGAAGCGAATTGGACATATCATGAAGAAAGTTGTGAGGAAGCTGCAGTACTTCAAACTCATTATTATATTCAAAACATAACCGATCCGGATGTTCAAACGTCACACGAAACAATACTGGATATGATTGCATGGCAAGAAGATAATTTTGGAGAACATAAAGATATTTATGCCAATGACCTAAAAGATTTTATTAACGGTTACTATGGGTACCCGCTTGAAGATATAATAATTGTATACGATGCAAACATTGTCGACATCAAAAAAGCCATATTGCAGGGGTATCCGGTGATTGTCCCGATTATGGGAGATATATTAAAAAACCCATATTACCCTTATCCGGGTTATCATATGTTAACTATTATCGGCTACACACCAACAAATATTATTACCAACGATGTCGGTACGCGGCGAGGTAAAGATTTCAGTTACCGTTACGATGTGTTTATGGATGCCTTGAATGCAGCCGGCGGCAACATTGTCATTATTAAACACTTACCGCAAAAAGTGGATGGAGAAGCTTAAAAACGTTTTGAAAAAAACAGTACGAACAATTTCAAACTTTGAACATAAAGTCTGGAATATTATTATTATGTTCATCATGGTCTTTACCGCCTTTTCCATACAATCTTTTGTAGATGCAAAATTAAACCCCGATATCGTAAAAGCCGATGTCAGCGGCCATGCTTCAATGGCAAAAGAAGCATTCTCTTTATCATCGGATTATAATATTAAGCCCGTTCACAGCGAGCATGGAGGATACTATATTACGCCGGGGGAAAAGGATACTCCTGTTTTTTCTTTTGAAATATACTCAAACAGCGATCTGCTTTTATTAAAACGCTTGCAGCTTACCATTAACGGCTCTGTCGATAACGACATGTTTGTTCATGCCAAACTCTATGAAGGAAACGAGAAAATTGCAACAACTAGAATACAGGAAAATATTTTTTCGTTTAAACATTTCACATCGGTTCTGAAACAAGGAATGCATAAGGTTTATACGGTAAAGCTTACTATTAACGACAATGCAAAACCCGGGACACGATTTTATGTTGAAATTGAAAATCCGTATGGATTAGAGTTGACGAAACAAAATCGCCCTTTGTATAACTTGGAAAACTATCCGATACAAGGAGATTATGTGACCGTTATAGGTTATGGTCAATAATTAATGACGCTGGATGTATCTACCGCTTACCCGTAACACATTGTTTTTTTGTATTGAACCGCTTCGGCAATGTGAGTTTTTGTAATACAAGTAGCTTCTTCCAAATCCGCTATGGTGCGAGCGATACGAAAAAGACTCACATATGATCGCGTAGACATAGCGCGCTTTTTTTGGATATATTCTGCAAATTGTCGAGCTTCTTTATGCATGGGGATGTGAGCATTCAGGTGCTTTAATTCTATCTCGGCGTTGTAAAGCCCACGCTTTTCTTGTATCTGCCATACTTTGCAAACTCTTTTTTGAACAGTCGACGAACTTTCATTGTGTTTATCATACGAAAAATCTGTAGCGTGAATACGGGGAACGTCAACAATAATGTCTATTCGGTCAATAATCGGGCCTGATAATTTTTTATAAAATCGTTTTATTTGATACGGCGTACATAAGCATTGTTTTACAATATCTCCGTTATATCCGCATGGACATGGATTCATGGCGGCAATCAGCTGAACATTCGCCGGAAAAACATGCATACGCCCCTGCCGCCCCAGACGAATAACTCCTTCTTGCAAGGGCTCGCGAAGTCCTTCCAATTGTTTTGTATTAAATTCAGCCAATTCGTCAAGGAAAAGAACGCCGTTATGAGCAAGGCTCATTTCTCCACATCGTACAGGCACACCTCCACCAAGCAATGTGGCCGTTGAAACAGAGTGGTGCACGTGACGAAACGGTCTGACAATATGAGGGAAAGAAGACCAATCACCCTTGTTGGCCAATGAATAAATCATGCATAACTCCATAGTCCCTTCTTTATTCAAAGGCGGCATAATCCCCGGTATAGATTTGGCCAACATTGTCTTTCCCGTTCCGGGCGGCCCTACAAGACACACATGATGTCTACCCGCAGCTGCTATCTCCAATGCGCGCTTCGGCACCTTATGTCCACTGATATCAGCCATATCAACAGATTTTTTGGCACCATGTACAATGCGTTTTTTGACGGAAAACGGTCTGCCACTTGAACTTTGTATTATCGAAACAACATCGCGCAACGTACTCGCTGCATAAACAGAAATACCATCTACATATGCCGCTTCATGCCTATTGTCATATGGAACAATTACCCGTTTGAAACCTTTCTTTTTTGCAAAATGCACCAAAGCAAAAACACCCGGAACACGACGAATTTTACCGTGCAAGGTTAACTCTCCACAGCAAAAAATATTTGCAAGATTTGAGGACTTTAACTGGCCGGAGGCGTATAAAATGCTTAGCGCAATAGGTAAATCAAATAATGACCCATGCTTTTTTATATGTGCCGGCGACAGATTTACAACCATGCGCCGCAAG
>CAZPFH010000053.1:0-6938 GCA_964585825.1 uncultured Candidatus Peribacteria bacterium | reverse complement strand
CCGATAACCCGGAGACAAAACGTGTTTTAAATGAACTTAAAAAACACAAATATCTTGTGAATGTAAATTTGGCTTCGGAAGCCGGAATGCGTGAAGTTCTCAAATTATATGATTCAGATCAGTACAATGTAAAAAAAGAACTGGAAACTACATATAAAGAAAAAGATGTTCAGGCATATGAAAAAGAATTGGTGGAATTAAGTGACTTAAAAGAAAAAGTTGAATCGGTAACATCAGAAGAGGGGCTGCAATATATTAATATGGGCGCAATGAAAACCGGCGCTTCGGATATTCATTTTGAGCCGGATGCGAAAAAAGTCCGTGTTCGTTTTAGAATTGATGGCGTGTTGCATAAAGTTTTTGAATTGGACAACGGAACATACAAAAATTTAGCCAATCAGATAAAATATTTGGCAAAAATGAAGTTGAATGTAAATAACATTCCGCAAGATGGACGGTTTAGCTTTGACTTAAATAAAAGAAAAATTGATGTTCGTGTTTCTGATATCCCGACGCAGTTTGGTGAATCGTTTGTATTTAGACTGCTCGATTCCGAAAAAGGATTACTCTCTTATGAAGAGATGGGATTTAAACACAATTATTTGAAAAAGATGCAACAATTAATAAAAATGAGTCATGGTATGATTTTATGTACGGGACCTACCGGAGCGGGTAAAACATCAACATTGTATACTACATTGAATGAATTTAATTCTCCGGAATCGAAGATTATTACTTTGGAAGATCCAATCGAATATAATTTGCCCGGTATTTCGCAAAGTCAAATTAACGAAAAACGCGGGTACAATTTCGCCGATGGATTAAAAAGTGTGCTTCGACAAGATCCCGATGTAGTGATGATTGGGGAGATTCGTGATGTAGATACGGCGGAAACAGCAGCACAAGCTGCGTTAACTGGACACGTGGTTCTAAGTACATTGCACACGAATAGTGCAGTAGAAACAATACCTCGACTTATCAATATGGGATTACCGCCATTTATGGTTGCTCCATCCCTTAACACGATTATTGCACAACGATTGGTGCGTCGCGTATGTGATCATTGTAAAGTTATGCGCTCAATACCGGAAGCAAAGTTAAAAGATATTAAAAAAACCGTTGAGGCAATTAATAAAGTTCGACCTGATATTGATATAACTATTCCAGATAAACTTCCACAGCCTGCAGGTTGCGACAAATGCAGCCATACGGGTTATAGCGGACGTATTGCTATACACGAAGTTATTAACTTTGATTATGAGATTAGAGATATGATTTTAAAGGAAGAAAGCAGTAATAATATTTTACTTGCTGCTCGCAGAAAAGGACTTATTACTATGCGTGAAGATGGTATTTTAAAAGTTATTGAAGGTATTACAACGCTGGAGGAAGTCTTTAGAGTTACCGGTTTAAATAAGTAGCATAATATTGCCCGGCATTATTTTTCTTAATGTGGTTTTCAATTTCAAGCTCTGTGATTTTTGAATTTAATGTTTTAGGTGTTATATTCAATCGTCGCATAATCTGTTCGTGTGATAGAGGCTTCTTTTGCAATAGTGCAAGAATTGTTCGATCGATCTCGGATTGCAAGGATATGTCTTTTTGCCTTTTCAACGGGATATCCAATGTTTTTATAATACTGAGCGGATCGTTAATGAGTTGTGCCGATGAATGTTCGATTAAGGCATTTGTTCCTGCCGATTTCTCATGATAAATAGTGCCGGGAATTGCCATAACATCGCGACCTTGGTCAAGTGCGTATTGTGCAGTTATACGTGCACCTGATTTCTCACCTGCCTCTACGATTAGGGTTATTTTTGATAAGCCGGCTATAATTCTATTCCGAAGAGGGAAATGGTATTTCTGGGCTTTAAGGTGGGGAGGGTATTCACTGACAAGACAACCGTTTTCAATAATGGAATGAACAAGTTTTTTTCGATAATAAGGGATATGAAAATGACCGAATCCTAAGACGGCTATGGTTGGCATATTATTGGCGAGAGCCTGTGTATGTGCCGTGGTATCAACACCTCTGGCCAGTCCGCTTACGATGCAAATATTGTATTGAGAAAGATCTTTAATAAAATGAGTGGTTACTCGTTCACCGTAGGTGGTTATATCTCTGGTTCCTACAATACTGACATTATGATGGTTTTCCGGAAGATGACCTTGTACGTAGAGAATAGGTGGTGGCAAATGCTTGTTCATATTGCGAAGCAAATTGGGGTATTTTGCATCGCGAAATCCGACGGGAGTAATACCGTGATGTCTGAATTTTTTAAAATCGGCAAACGGTCTGCCACTTTTCTTTAATTGAACAAAAGCGTCTTTATAAGGCCCACGAAGTCCTTTGCGCATAAGATCTGATATTGATGCTTTTTCCCAAGCATATTCTAAATCCGGGAAATATTTGATGATAGTCCAAAACGGCCGTGGCAGGCCATTGAAAACACAATTCCACGCATGATAATACCTGAGCATAATACAATGATTATTGTGCTCCCAATCGTACGTGAAAAACTTAAAATAATTCTAAAATTTTTTTAAAATTTCATAGACCCTATATGGATACCCGGTTTTTCTGTAACTGTGCCGATTTGTTGAGCCTTGATGTTATGTTTTTTTGCAATTTCTATGGTTTTTTCTACATCCGGCGTAACCAGAACCATACCAATACCCATATTCCATGTTTTGTAAGCTTCTTCATCAGACACCTTTCCTATTTCTTGTAATTTTTTCATTGGCTCATGCGGTTCCGGGAGCTTATCAAGCTTTGCACCATAGCCATGATGTTTAACAATTCGCTCAATATTACCAGGTAATCCACCGCCGGTTATATGAGCAATAGCATGAATATCGATAACTCGAGGTTTTTGATATCGTCCAATCATTTCCAATACGGCATTATGATAAATTCGTGTTGGTGTTAATATAACTTCTCCCCAGATCTTGTTTTCATTGTATGCGGTATTAAACCACTCCGCCCCAAATTGTTCCGAGAGCACATGACGTACCAAGCTCATTCCGTTGGATCGAAACATATCTGAATGAAGGCCAACAATAGGATCACCAGGACGAACCGATTTTCCTGTAATAAATTTATCTTTTTCGACAATACCCAAGGCGGTCGCATTCCATACATATCCGTTAACCATAGTACCGAGTTCCGCAATTTCTCCTCCGGGAATGACTATTTTTTGTTCAATACAAACGCTCGAAAGCCCTTTCATTAACGAGGTAATAGCTTGTTTGTCAACCTTTTCAACATCAATGGTATTTGAAACCGATACAACTTCGGCTC
This sequence comes from uncultured Candidatus Peribacteria bacterium, assembly GCA_964585825.1. Lineage (GTDB taxonomy): Bacteria > Patescibacteriota > Gracilibacteria > UBA1369 > PNNO01 > PNNO01. Next base: position 3,637 of record CAZPFH010000053.1, on the reverse strand, counting down.
CTACACATATAGCATCATCGGCGACCATAGCAACAAGATCATATCCCATTGTGTCGTATTTTTTCATTTGCCGTGCAACAGACATTTTTGTTCCTATACCATCATCGTTTTGTACAAGATAAAAATCACCAAAATCCATTGCTCCCGAAAAACCACCTTCTAAAATAACAGGCTTTCCAATCATACCGTCTCGCGAAGAAAAAGTTTTTTTAGCAGCATCATAAGCAATACGAGAACATTCGTCTCCGGTCTGTATGTCGACCCCCGCTTCCTTGTAGGTGGCCATAACGATAAAAGGTTAATTAAATGAAGAATCGTAACCGTCTTTTTTATGATCACTTAGCAATTTGCCGTCATGTAAGCGAACAACTCGACGTTGTACGGTATCAACAATATGTTTGTCATGTGTTGCCAAGAGTACGGTTGATCCTGATTTGTTAATTTTGAGAAGTAAATTAAGCACATCATCTGTTGCTTTTGGATCAAGATTTCCCGTCGGTTCGTCTGCGACAATAAGTTTAGGGTCATGAACCAAAGCACGGGCTATAGCAGCTCGCTGCTGTTCTCCGCCGGACAATTGATATGGAAAATGATCTCTTATGGAGTCCAGTCCTACAGTTTTAAGAACTTCATCAACTTTTTTTCGTATAAGCAGTGGTGGTGTTCCGGTTGTTTCAAGGGCGAAAGCAACATTTTCAAAGACATTTTTTCGTGGCAATAATTTATAATCCTGAAACACAATGCCTATTTTTCTTCTATATAATTGCAATGCTCTTTCTGACATTACATTAACGTGATAATCGTCAACATGAATACTGCCTTGATTGATTTTTTCAGCACCGATAAGTGTATATATCAATGTTGATTTACCCGCCCCGGAAGGTCCTACAATCGAGACAAACTCTTTTGGCTTTACCGAAAGAGAAATATTGTCGAGAATTGTGCGGGTTCCGTATTGCTTGGAAACCTTATTAAAGATGATCATAAAATACAATTTCGTAAAGTGTCATTTCTACTATATGTCTATGTTTATAACGATTCAACCCATTTTCTAAAAGTGTTTCCACGGTGTTTGTAATTACGGAACATATCAAAACTCGCACTCGCGGGAGAAAGCAGTACTGTGTCACCTTTTTTTGCCTTTTTGTGAGCTAAATCGAATGCTTGCAGATAAGAATCTGCGACGATAACGTTTGTTGATTTACTAATCATCTTTTTTATTCGATGTGCCGTTTCTCCCATTAGAACAACCGATTTTATGTTTTTCGATTCTGAAATAACGGCGCCGAGCTTTGTATAGTCGGAATGTTTTTCCGACCCACCGGCAATTAAAATAAGGGGAGTCTCAAAAGACTTAATGGCGGCAATACATGTTTCCGGGGTTGTTGAGAAGGAGTCGTTATAATATTTAACACCATCGATTTTTTTGATACATTCTAGTCTGTGTGGGAGCCCGGTAAAGCTTTTTATAATTTTTTTGATTGTATCCGGCGAAACTCCAAGATAATAACAAGCTATTCCTGCAGGCATAATATTTTCTAAATTATGCGGACCTATTAACCCGACTTCTTTTGTTGAGCATAGACGATGCTTTTTCCCTTGATCGGAAATTATAACAGCGTTTTCTTCGATATAAGCTCCTTTTTTAACTGCATGCTTACTGCTTACTTTATATACACTCCCTTTTGTTAATGCTGTATAGCGATTTTTATACGGGTAGTCGTCATTTATAATGCATATGTCGTTTGGATTTTGATAACGAACAATACCCTCTTTTGCCGATTGATATTCTTCTATATCTTTATGGTAATCAAGATGATCTGAAGTTGTATTAAGTACAATTGCTATATGTGGACTTTTTGTTATGTCGTGCAACTGAAAACTTGAAAGCTCAAGTACGGCTATTGAATTAGAAGTAAGGTTTTCTAAAAAATTTAACGGGGACTCACCTATATTTCCTCCCAGATACGTATCAAAACCACTTTCTTTGAGTATTTCATAAGTTAGCGATGACGTTGTCCCTTTTCCTTTCGTTCCAGTGATACCTATAATAGGACATGGACAGTTGTCAAAAAAAAGTTGTGTCGTACTGCTGACGTGTACACCTTTATTTTTGGCTTCCAATAGTTCTTTGCGATCCTTGTGTATGCCTGGACTGCGGTAGACAAAATCATAAGTGTCTAGATTGTTCATGTCGTTATTTACAGATGGATCGTGTATATTTTCGTCTACAATTGTGATATTTGAGACACCTTTATTTTTCAGATATTCATGGAGTGCCTTTCCTTCAACACCATATCCGAGAATAGCAACTGAATCACTGCTTTTTGGATGTTTTTTCATTGGCTTTTAATACGAATGCTATGAGCATTTTATCATAGATGCTCTTGACGGAACTATTAAAAAGATATAAAAATGATTTCCTTGTCACGTTTCACTTGGTGAAATGTTGAAACATTAACCCATACAGGTCGATCATCGACCATTGGAGGATAGATATGGAAAGAGAAATGTTGTACTGGTGGGGAAAAATCTTTGAGATTATCGCTCAAGATAAGCCAAAGAGAATCCCAATCAAGGAGGTTATTACTGTCAAATGCCCTTGTGATGCGGACCATGTTGGCAGCATATCGATTGTTATTGATTATCGTTATGATGGGCTCTGTAAAATCAAGGTTACTATTGTGGGAGACAATCATCCCCAATGCAACTTTCCCCGGAAAATGGAAGCGGAACTGACAAGGGAACAGTTTCTGGAAAAGGTCTCAATCGCTGTATGATTGCGTGAGACACTTAATCCGGAGGAATGATGGGGCGTTGCACAAAGTGTATACGCCCCCCTTTTGAATAAAGGTTTTTATTGTGCTATAATAACAAAGAACTATGACTAGGACACAAAAGAATTTATTGAATATTTTTTTATGACAAATAAACTTGATCGCTGGATCGAAGAAAAGATTCAGGGTTCTGCGTCACCAAAAAAGGTGAAGATTGCTAAGCGTAAGAAAAAAAACAATACGCATAAGCAACCGTCAAAGAAACATACATCACATAAAGTTTCGAAAAAATCACCGGATAAAAGAAAATCCACACATGGTGCATCGAATACACGTAGAACAAAAGCAAAAAAACAGTATTCGAAAAAGAACACGTATAATAAAAGGACGAATAGGCATCATAACAAGAATAAGCCATTCTCTCATGACTCCAACAAGTCGTCTGGTCGGCGAAAACAGTCGAACAAAAAGCCGACAAAAGTTCGCATTATTCCTCTTGGAGGGCTCGATGAAGTAGGTAAAAATATGACAGTAATTGAGTATGGAAGAGATATTATACTTGTGGATATGGGATTTCAATTTCCCGAAGAAGATATGCTCGGTATTGACTATGTAATACCTGATATCAGTTGGCTTGAGGAAAGAAAAAGCGATATCCGAGGTGTTATTTTAACTCACGGTCATTTGGATCATATCGGTGGAATTCCATATATACTTCCGCGGCTTAATTTCCCTCAATTGTATGGTACAAAACTTACAATGGGTCTTGTTGAAAAACGCGTTGAAGAATTTGGTATTAAGAAAGATACCGTTATGAACGTTATTGATCCTGATGAAAAATTACGATTGGGACCTTTTAA
>CAZPFH010000052.1:0-6957 GCA_964585825.1 uncultured Candidatus Peribacteria bacterium | reverse complement strand
ATTGATATTCACAACAATAAGTTTATAGGAGGTTTTACTAAAGAAGATTTGATTATACTAAAAGGAGATGGCATTACTTTCAGAGATAATTATATAAGTGCGAAATCAAGAAAAAATGTTGTTTACGCAGAAAACAAGGCGAAAATTGAAAATAATAACTTTTACAGAACAATCTCAGGTTCAGGTGATCCCGGGTACGGAATAATTGGTACAAACAGTGGGTATGCATTTAATAATCTTATTACAAACTGTTTATCAGGAACTGAAAATTTGATTGTTGCAAATGGAAAATCGTTAATTGCAAACAATACTATTTCTAACAACTCCGGTCTTTTAGATACTGCTTTAAATTTAGCCGGTGAATCAAAAGCTTATAATAACCTTATTGCAAATTCAGGCGGAGAAGCTATATCTGCCATAGAGCAGGCTACTGCAAAAAATAATGGAATTAAAAACACTAATATTGAAATTGAATATTTGGAAAATGATAACATTTCATGTGATCCGGATTTCGAATCTCCGGGAAGCAGTGCCAAAAACGGTTATAAACTGGGAACAGACACTACCTGTGTAAATATCGGAGAAACGGTATATCAAGTTTCCGAAGATGCATTTGGGAATTCACGACCTCAAGGTTCAGCATATGATATTGGTTTTCATGAAAAGAATACTTTTCATTTAGCTCAACCATTGAACCCGCAGTTTACACCATTACTGGTTCCGGACGAAGACGATCCACAACAAATTGAACCAATATGTGGTAACGGAATCGTAGAAAATGGAGAAGAATGTGATGATGGAAATACTGAAGATGGAGATGGTTGTAGTTCGGATTGTAAAGAAGAGGCGATTTCTCCTGATGAAGAAGAAACACCAACTCCAACAGATCCTGAATCGACTGTAGAGTGTGGGAATTGGACCGATATTGATTCAAATGATAAAGAATATGATATGTGGGTGTATTTATGTGAAAAAGGTATTGTAGAAGGTAACCCGGACGGCACATTGCGTACCGAAGATAAGTTAAACAGAGCCGAGCTTCTTGCACTGGCATTTAGGGCAAGCGATGTGGAAAATACTTATAACGTAGATTTGGACGCATCTGATTGTTTCCCTGATGTAAAGGAAGAGTGGTTCGCGAAATATTTCTGTACTGCAAAGGGAAAAGGTTTTATTGAGGGATATCAAGATGGAAACGCAAAACCAAGTAGGGAGGTCATTTTGGCCGAGGGGCTAAAAATGTTCCTCGGAGCGCTTAACGAGCCGTTTGATACGAACGATCCGGAATGCTGGTATTGTGATATGGTCGAAGATGCCGGAGAAGACAACTATCTGCCATATTCATTTAGTGATCCAACACAAATAGGGCCTATTAAGTTAACCAGACGAAAAGCATTTAATATGCTGTATCGTATAATGATCTATCGATAGGAGTTAAATAAAAAAATAAAAGTGCTCATTCTTTATACAGGATGGGCGCTTTTTTAAATAGTCAGCACATACTGAACAACGTTTACCACCACCCATGCAACCGAAACAAGAACAAGCCCCATAAGAGCATGTTTAATGGTGTTTTTTGCCGCATCTTTTTGATCATTGGCTCCTGAGATAACCAGCTGATATCCGCCAATAACGATGAAGAAAATAGCAACAAGGGCCGCTATACCTATAAGAAATTCAATAAAATACACAATAAAATACGGGATCATCCAAAAATGAATCTTTCCCGTTTTAATGGCGCACGCGAGTATATCGTTTTTTAATTTTGTATCTTGTTCCGCAAACCATTTCCCAATATGGGTATTATCACTATTGTCTTGAATGGGAAATTTGGAAGATTGCTCAATGTCTAAAAGTGTCTCGTTGCAATCAGTAACATCCGTTTGTGGCAAAAACGTTCTTGAAGGACCATCTTGAGCAAAAACCGGAAGTATAGGTTGCAAAGTCAACATGCATACAAAGCCGATAACAATAAGTCGTTTGCTGACAGTTCTCATCAAAATTATTTAATAATCTATTTCAGCTAACATTATATCATGAAAGAAGAGCGCTGTATAAAAAAGTTTCATTTTAATTGGAAGTGATTTGCATTACAATAGTCCAGCAATCACCCATATATATGAAACCACTTATTGCCATTGTCGGCAGACCAAATGTTGGGAAATCAACTTTATTCAACCGTCTTATTGGTAGACGTTTGGCGGTAATAGCTTCGGAAGCGGGAACAACACGCGATCGTATTTATCAAAGCATGGAAATAGAAGATTACGAAGTAACGCTGGTTGATACCGGCGGTCTTGAGTATGGGAAAAAAGACAGCATTGAAGCAGATATACAAGCGCAAGCGGAATTAGCAATTGAAGAAGCGGACATTATTTATTTTGTTGTTGATGCAAGTGATCCATTGACTGCCGATGATTATTCCGCGGCAAATATTTTACGAAAATCGGACAAACAATCCATTCTAATAGCAAACAAATGCGATAGCATTGAAGCAGAAGAACGGGTTGTAGAACTTTATAAGCTGGGCTTTGGCGATCCTGTTGAAGTTTCCGCAATTCACAATTCAGGCATTGATGACTTGAAAAAAAGAACAACGAGCCTATTAAGCAGTGTCGGAATGAAGCCGGAAACAGAAACAAAAAAATCTACCGACACCGATGAGGCAATAAAATTATGTTTTTTAGGAAAACCTAATGTTGGAAAGTCTTCTCTGGTAAATGCATTGGTTGGGAAAAAGCAGGTAATTGTATCGGATACTCCCGGAACAACCCGTGATGCAACCAATACGCATATTACATATAACGACAAATCATTTACGTTGATTGATACAGCAGGTTTAAAAAGGCGGGGTAAGATTAAAAAAGGGATTGAAAAATTCAGTAGCATTCGATGTCTTAATGCACTCGAAAGAAGCGATGTCGCTCTTTTGGTAATTGATTTTGGAGAACCTTTTTCAAAACAAGACATGCATATTGCACAATTTATTCAAGAAGCAAAAAAAGGAGTAATTATTATCCTCAATAAAATCGATTTGGCTGAAAATCAAAAACAACTTGATAGTTATATTGCCATGCTGCAACGAAAACTCGTTTTTCTTCCATGGGCACCGCTTATTATGACCTCGGCAGAACAAAAGAAGAACATAACAAAAATTTTCGATATTGCGCAGAGCATTATGGAGCAGCGCAACAAAAGAATCCCAACAGGACGTCTTAATTCATTTATCAAAAAAATTGTTTATAAACATGTTCCCACCGGTACGAAAAGAATCAGGCCGAAAATATTATATGTTACACAAGCCGACATTAATCCGCCGGAGTTTGTTCTTTTTGTAAATGATGCACGGGCGTTTCACTTTTCCTATCGTCGCTACGTGGAGAACGAATTGAGGAAGGAGTTCGGTTTCGATGGGACTGCGGTAAAAATTGTTTATCGTAGTCGGAAGGAGTAAAGATGAGGAATTGTTCAAACTGAGCGTAACGCTTTGCCCATAAAGAGTGATATTGTTTCCTCATATCGTTATTATGAAACTTTAAAACAGTATCGGTAATAATAATCCCATCCTTGTTGGGTAGTTTTTCAGCCTTTTTTTGGCTTCTTCTTTTTTGCCATTTTTTAAGTACGTATTCTATTCCATCACCCAATCGTCTCTTAAAAAGAAATTCGAAAATTTTCTGTATTTTAGCCAAGACAGGTGAGGGAGGCAGTAAATGTTTTTTTTGATCTATCGGATAATCAAAATAATCCGAAAGCCATTTGTTTTCTGAAATAAGCTCTTGATATGTCGATTGTCCTATTAACGGTCTCATTAATCGCAACCAAAATACAAAATAAATATCATCATCTCGTTTTATATCAACAAGGTTTAAATGTTCTCTGGAAACAAAAAACGTAAGACAAAAACGCCCTTTGGTTTTGTCACCATGTCTGCGTAATCCCAATAATTGAGTATAAAGCCAAACCATGCTGCGGGCAAAAAATAAACGTTTTTTCTCGGCAATAATAAAAAGATCAATGTCGCTTTCACGTTCGGCATTATAAAAAGAAAGACTATTACATAAAGCAACAGTTCTTACAAACGGCAACATTTGCATATATTTAACATGTTTTTTCGCTTTCTTGATCAATTTACGAGCCTGATGTTCTTTGTCTTTCCTTACTTTTAAGGAAAGGGCACGTCCTTTTAAGTAAACATGGCTGTGGGTTTCTACAATAAACCGTTCATGATTGGTGAAAGCTTTAAGTTCATCTAAAGACCACCGCTTATACAACATATAATCGCACAATTCTTCTCGAGTCAGAGCGAAATCGAAAATATCAAAAAACGTAATTGTTTGGAGTAATGCTTTTTTTCGTTTTAAGGTTTCAGATTCACTCATTGAGACAATGTGCATTATTAGGGGTTACACTATACACTTCTTTACATATTTTGCCAGTTAATTTGTAATAAAATTGCTTTTCAGTCGTTTTGATACATTGAAGTGACAAATAATATTAAATCTTATATACTTATATTTGTTCTTAACCCCTTTCTCCATGAACAAAATGAGGAGAATGATGACTGTCTTTGTCGGAATAACTATGTTTTTTACCATGGTTTTACCGGCAGGCGCTTATTTCGTCATCGAACCCTTTGTACCCGTTTACATACTCAACCCGCTCTATGTGGATGATGTGAACGGTGTAGACACTAATGCGGGAGACAAAGCGAATCCCGTACAAACAATCACCAAGGCTTTGGAAATTGCCAATAATGGCACGGCCACAAATTATCAAATTTATATTGCCGAAGGTGATTACAGTAACGAAACCTTTCCACTGGAATTATCAGGAAAAGATATTTCTCTGTACGGAGGATATTACAATAATTTTGATGATCGAGACGTTGCAAATCATCAAAGTGAAATTCGAGGCGGAAGCGATAATACCATTGAAGTAAGAAATATTAATTCAAATATTTCCGGTCTTAAAATTTATGATCAATCCAGTGGAGCAGGATCGGTTATTAACGTTAATACCGACGATGGTGATAACACAACAAATTACAATATCAATATCTCAGAAATTGAAATAGTTGATTGTACAACGCTAGGCGGTGGTATTGCCGTTTATGCTGAAGATGGAGATGACGTTGATATTTCAAATAATTTCATTCATCAGGTTGAAGCATTCGGTGGCGGTATTCTTGTAGATGGAAATCCGAGCACTTCTGAAATTCACCATAATTTCTTATACGACAATGTTGGGTTTTATAATATTGTAGCGGACAATTCTATTATTTATAACAATATTGTAACCAAGGCGTCCGGAACAGGTGTTAATATTCGAGATAATTCAAAAGCATACAATAATACCATTGTGAACAATGGTACCGGTATTTATGTAGCTTCAGGAACTACCGGTGCGGAATTTATGAATAATGTTATTGCAAACAACAGTTCAAAGGCTGTAAACCTAGTCGGATCAGCTACCTATGATTATAACGTATATTATGATAATGGTTCGCTTGGACACACCATGTCTGCAAATGATCTTTCATGCAATCCATTATTGACAAACGTAAACTCGCTCAACGAAAACGATTATGAACTTGGAGAAGGATCTGAATGTATTGATAAAGGAACGGAATTGGCGGAAATCACCAATGATTATTTTGGTGAACCAAGACCAAAAGATGGAGATGAAGATGCAAAGTACATTACCGATCCGGGAGCAATTGAAGCTGACGGTGATGTAGCAACTCAACCTGAAGTTCACAGTTCAACGGCAAGTCCAAACACCTTCTCTCCGGATGGGGATGGGCTCAATGACACAACAACACTTTCATATGACTTAAATGTAACATCGGACGTTCGTATCGAAATTCTGGACGGAACAGATGTCGTTAAAGAAGTATACTCAGGAGTACAAACATCGGGAACTCATACTGCGGTATGGGACGGAACCGATAACAACAATGACTTCGTTACCGAAAAAACATATGAATTTGAAATTTATGCGGAAAACTCTGAGGGTTATGCTTCACAAAAAGGTAATGTAACAGTTGACTTCTCTGCAAATCAGCAAGATTGCGCCGGATTCTCGGACGTTTCTTACAACGACCCTATTTGCCCGGCAATTACTTATGTCAAAAACGAAGGAATTTTCGATGGCTATGCAGATGGAACATTCAGACCGGGTGACATTATTAATCGTGCCGAAACAACAAAAGTAATTTTACTTGGATTTAATATCCCAATACTCCCTGATGACGGAACAGATCTTGGTTTTAGTGATGTAATTATCAATGCATGGTATATGACATATCTAAGAACGGGACAACACGAAGGTATCATCGAGGGTTACGGAGATGGAACATTTAAACCCGATCAACAAGTCAACAAAGTAGAAATGCTTAAAATCTTTTTAGAAACTTCGGGAGTTGACTTAACGGGCGTTGTTTCTACAACAGATCCATATAACGATACGCCAAACGATGTTTGGTATTCAAAATACGTTCAGTTCTCTAAAGATTATGCATTGGTAGACGCTGATGCTTCAGGAAACTTCTATCCTGCGGAAGGAATGGAACGTGGAAATGTTGCAAAATTATTCTATAGATTTGATCAGGCCGGATTGTAAAATCACATCTTATATTATCCTCACATCGTGCTATAGTAACGGTACGATGTGAGGATTTTTTTTATGAAAACAAGTAATAAAATTAAAAAATTACTATTAAGTATCCCTGCCAGCCCGGGCGTATATCAATTCATTGATAAAGAAGGGAAGATTCTCTATGTGGGGAAGGCTATTAATCTCAAGAAAAGAGTTAAAAGTTATTTTCAACGATACGAAAATCATTCAATTCGCATTCAAAAACTTGTTCAAAATATCAACGATATAAAAACAACTGTTGTTGGTAGTGAACTCGAAGCTATATTACTTGAAACAAACCTTATTAAAGAAAGTAAA
>CAZPFH010000051.1:0-7638 GCA_964585825.1 uncultured Candidatus Peribacteria bacterium | reverse complement strand
TGGTTAATGTAGTGTCAATATCACGTACCGTTAATCCTTCTTGTATAGTAACAACCGATTCGCTTGCTGTTGCTACGGTAAGTTCAGTAACAATATCAGGCACAGACATTGACCGGTTTATCATAAATCTACCGGCTGTAATATTCTTATCTTCTCCGGTTAAACGCAAATAGCCGTAAAAACTTAAAGTAGAGCGTATAAGATTGTTTTCTTTAAGCATAGTTGCAACTTCTTTCGGTGAAGTGCCACGTTTAACGACAATGGAAATTTCTTGGGGGTTTTCCGTATCAATGGGTGCGTAGACGGTATACCACACATATCCTCCCAAAAGAAGCAAGGCTAGAAGACATGTCATTAAAAAGCGTTGCATAAAAGATGAATGTCTTTTCATATGTGTTTAGATTTATTGTAATCCCGGTAATCCGCCGCCTAGTCCCATATCGCCCATAACATCTTTCATTTGTTCGGCACCATATTGTTGTGATCGTTTAACTGCTTTATTTAGTGCTTTAACAAGATTGCTTTCAACTTTTTTCTTGTTTTGATAGGCATCGTCACTAATGCTTACAGATATGATCTCTTGTTGTCCGTCTACAATAGCGGTTATTCCTTCAACTTCAGCCTCTATATGAGTATTTTGCAGCTTTTTTTTAATATCTTTTGCCTGTTTTTGCAGTTTGTATAAATCTTTGAATTTATTCATTCTGTCAGCTGTTAAGATTACTACGCAAAATGCATGATACCGTCTTCCATTCAAAAGTACAAGAATTCGTACTTTGACTTGCACTTTAAGACTTTTTTAGCTAGACTTTCCACGCTGTTTTTAAAAATAATTAGTAAGTTATGGATACCGTTAAACTTGAAGCTACTTTGCGGAAAGATGATGTTTCCGCTAAAGATATACGAAAGGGAGATATGATTCCCGCTGTTTTTTATGGAGAAGGGAAAGAAAACAAACATCTAGCTCTTGATTATCAAACGTTTAGAAGAGTATTTGATGAAGCCGGCTGGAATACTGTTTTGGAGCTTGAAATAGATGGTAAAAAGTCAGTTAATGTATTAACGCACGATGTTCAACATGATCCGGTAACGGATCGTTTTACTCATGTTGACTTTAAATTTGTTGATCTTAACAAAGAAGTCACCACTGAAGTACCGCTTGTTGCTCTTGGAGAATCAATGGCGGTTAAGGAGCTTGGAGGTACTTTGCAGACTCGTGATATGGTGACGGTTCGATGTATGGCAAAGATTATTCCACATTCGATTGAGTTTGATATCACATCACTTGAAGATTTCAGCAGTTCTATTCATGTAGGCGATTTAAAATTGCCTGAAGGAGTTGAAGTGCTTGATGACCCTGAATTAACAGTTGCTTCTGTATCGGCGCCACGTGCTGAAGAAGAAGAGGAAGCAGAACTTACTCCTGAAGATGAAGAGATGATTGAAGGAGAAGGTGCTGAAGGAGAAGAAGGTGAAGGAGAAGGCGAAGGTGAAGAAAAAGGCTCTGAAGGTGAGAAAAAAGAAAAGGGAGAAAAAGCTTAAGGCTAAACCCCATTCTTATGGATAAAAAGAAACGACTATACCTTATTATAGGAGGAGTAGCCCTACTGTTTATTATTGTTATTACAGTGGTTTGGGCTTCTGTTTTTGTTTTACCCGAGCCTGAACCTGAGGAATCGATTATTGAAGAAGAACAAGAACCGGAAGATCAAGATGAAGAAGAGGAGGAAGTACTCTCATATATAGATAACACCGTGATAGAGAAGAATGAAGAGCGTATGATAGCTGTAATCGTTGAAAATCATACCGACTCTCGACGCCAAATGTCCGGACTTGAAGAGGCGAGTTTGGTTTTTGAAGCAGAAGTCGAAGGCGGCATTACTCGTTTTTTGGCATTTTATCCGTATCAGGATGTTGAGCGTGTTGGCCCTGTTCGTTCTGCACGGCCTTATTTTGTGCGGTGGGCGGAGCAATTTGATAGTGCCCTTGCTCATGCCGGTGGTAGTGAACTTGGACTTTCAACTATTTATTCGAGCGGACATGTGTTTGATCTGGATGGGCTTGCGTTAGAAGGGGGACTCAAATATTTTACGCGAGATTATGTCTATTTTGCACCTCATAATTTATTTACCAATTTAGGAGAACTTCGCGAGCTTATGGAAGACAGGGGATGGGATAAACCTATAGAAAAATCTTATTTTACTTTTGGTGACTTATCGGACAATATCGAAGAAGAAGCGGAAACTATCCATATATATTATCCGTTTCCGGAATACTTTGTTCGTTATGATTATGATGAAGATGAAGGAGTATATGAACGTTTTCAAAATGGGAATCCGCATATAGATCATGGGAGCGAGAAGCAAATTAATGCATCTAATGTCGTTGTGTTAATAACAAATTATTATCCGACAGACGATGTGGGAAGACTATATATGAAAACAGAAGGTAGTGGAGATATGTATCTTTTTCGTGATGGTAAAGTTGTGCCGGGAACATGGCAACGTCCTGAAACTCATTCTCCGTATAAGTTCTATAATGAAAATGGCGATGAGCTTAAGTTTGCTACCGGAAAGACCTGGGTGTCGGTGGTTAATTACCAAAGCGGTCTCCAGTGGGAGTAAGCCATGTTATTATTGAATGACGATTAGTTAACAAGTTCTTCAAGGTATTTTCTCATTTCAGCGTATTTTTTTTCCTTTTCGTGTTGTTTTTGTAATTCTTGTTGTCTTTCTTCTTTATTGCTTAGCTCCAGTGATACATGAACTTTGTCACCAACCCTTATGGCTTCAGGGAGCTTGTTAAGTGGCCAAAAAAACGTATTGTCGTCATGTGCTTCAGCTTCTTTTTCATTAGCACCGCCGAGTATGAACTCAGCAAGTCCATCTTCGACAGCGTTTAAAAGTGCTTCTTGCTTTGTTGTATCTATATTTTTTTCTGTCATAGTAAGGAGCATATAAATGCTCTGGTTAATTTAAGACTCAATATTACCCCCAAATAACTAATCCTGCAATTAATGGAGCAATAATAAGTGAAATAGTGTTGATAATTTTTATCAACGCATTTAATGCGGGACCTGCAGTATCTTTATATGGATCTCCAACAGTATCGCCAACTACAGCTGCTTTGTGTGCGGCTGATCCTTTTCCTCCAAAATTGCCGTCTTCAATATATTTTTTTGCGTTGTCCCATGCTCCGCCGCCGGTTGACATACTGATAGCCATTAAAAAACCTACAACAATAACGCCGACAAGTAATCCGCCAAGCGCAAGAGGACCTAAAAATACACCAACAAGTATTGGAGCGACTATGGCAAGAATACCGGGGAATACCATCTCTTTAAGAGACGCTTTAGTAATGATGTCAATACATTTTCCATATTCAGGCTGTGTCTTGCCGCTCATAATTCCCTTTATCTCCTTGAATTGTCTTCGTACTTCAACAACTGCTTCGTTAGCAGCTTTCCCTACAGATTCCATAAGTGATGATGAAAAGAGGAATGGAAGAAGACCTCCAATAAATAGTCCTATAAGAACACGATAATCAGAGAGTGAGAAAATGAATTCTTCGTTGGATGCTTTAGCCAGATTTTCGGTATAAGCTTGGAATAAAACTAGGGCCGCAAGCGCTGCACTTCCAATGGCGTAGCCCTTGGTAACAGCATTGGTTGTATTTCCAACTGAATCAAGCTTATTGGTGTTTTTCCTTACTTTTGCAGGTAATTTTGCCATTTCTGCGATACCACAGGCATTATCGGTTATTGGTCCGTATGAATCCATTGCAATAACAAGTCCCGTTGTGGAAAGCATGGCAACAGCTGCAACGGCAATACCATAAACACCGTTTTCCGCTATAGATGCTTCGCCGAAGAAATAAGCAACAATAATAGCCGTGACAATCAAAACAACAGGAAGGAATGTGCTTTCAAGTCCAATGGCGAGTCCGGAAATAATATTTGTTCCCGCTCCGGTTTCAGATGACTCTGCGATTTTCCTTACCGGTCTGTATTCGGTTGATGTGTAGTATTCGGTAATAATATTAATAAAGAAAGTAACGATAAGCCCAACAACAGCTGCATAGAAAATATGAATGTCGCCGATCATCCAGTCGGTTACAAAATAAAATCCTACAGCTGATAAAAGTCCGGTTACAATCATACCGCGATATAAAGCGGTCATAATATTTTTCTTATTTTTTCCGAGTCTTACAAACCATGTTCCGATAATTGAAGCTATAATTGCAATTGAACCGAGAGCGAGGGGAAATTCAATACCGTTAACACCGAGTGTGGTTGTTAATGTTGAAGTTGCCAAAATCATTGCAGCAATCAAAGTTAATGTGTATGTTTCAAAAAGGTCTGCTCCCATGCCGGCACAATCTCCAACATTGTCACCAACATTATCAGCTATAACAGCAGGATTTCGCGGATCGTCTTCAGTAATATCTTTTTCAGCTTTTTCAACAATATCGGCGCCCACATCAACCGCTTTTGTAAAAATACCACCACCTACACGGGCGAAGAGTGATACCAATGATGCTCCAAAACCAAAGCCCAGAAGGAGGTTTGGGGCTTGATCAGCCGGGACTCCCATTATTTTTGTAAAGACAATATAAAAGCCGGCAACGCCAAGCAGTGCAAGCCCTACAACTAAAAATCCGGTTACAGTACCTCCTTTAAATGCAACCATAAGACCTTTTCGTAAGCTTATTGAAGAAGCTTTTACTGTTCTTACATTTGCGCGAACCGAAATACTTATACCTATATATCCCGCTAATACGGAAAATAGAGCTCCTACAAAAAAGCCGACTGCAAGTAAGAGTCCGTTATTGTTATCTCCTTGCGGAATGGTGTATGCCAAAATCAAAAAGATCAAAATAGCAAAAAAGAGAATTGTGAACAATTGCCTGTTGAGGTAGGTTGCAGCACCTTTTTGAATTGATTTTGCAATTTCACGCATTTTTTTTGATCCGGTCTCTTGTAACAGTATATTAATAATAAGGCCGATTGCATACGCAAGAGCGATGAATGCTACAATGACAGATATTGTAGGCACATCAAGAAAACCGAGTAAATCCATGAAGCTTATTGTTAGGCAATATAAGAATGAAAACTGTAAAGATTTTACCTATTAATAAGCCAAAAGTGAAGGCTACTATTTGTTTTGCATTTGCATAGGCATTGTATTTATTGAAGAATTTTATTCACTTATTGTGATCGATGCATTACAATGCCACTGATGTAATCTTTAAAACACTTTACAAATGAATGAAAACAAAAAGCATGATAAAGACATGCAGAAGGAATTCAAAAAACATCTTGATGATGCAGCCAGTACATTTAAGGAAATTCAGCATCCGGGAAAGTTTGATTTTAAGAAGGAATTCATGAATGCCATTGAGATTTTGAAATTGAATGAAAAGACAATGCAAGAAATTGCTCGTCGAAAAACAACAGCAACTGCTGCATTACTTTTTATTTTAATGGGAACCGTCTCTATGGGACTGGGTATGTACTTTATGGTTGGATCAACTTGGAGACCTCCGGTAAGCCATTTACTTTTTAGTTTTGTATATTATCTCATTGCAATGTTCTTATGGATTTTTGCAACTGACTTTGTTGCATCACAATTTTTTAAAGGAAAAGGGAAATTTGGTGAATTATTCCGTGTTATCGGCTACAGCTATATTATTATGATTCCTTATTTGTTTTTAGTTTTTGCTCCCGGGCTTTTGCAGCTGGTAAGCTTTGTAACGGGCATCTGGCTGTTGGTCGTAACATATAAGATTATTTCAGTTATCAAAAAACTCAATCCTACTCATACTATATTTACCATTATTATTGTTGCCGTTGCATTCGGTATTCTTTCTACACTGCTTGCACAACTGGGTATCGGTACGATTGGTTATGGTTATGGAGCTGAAATCAATAGTTTTAGTGAAGCTATGGAAGCACTGTCTCAGTTATAATTGTTTTTTTGCATATTTCATAAACTCGTTTTCCGGTGCGTATTGACGTTCCAAAAAGGCGAGTTTTATGTTATAATAAAAAGAAATAAACGATTACTGTATGGCTGATAATCAAAATAATCAATCGCAATCGTCGCAAAAATCTAACTTGCCCGACTCTCAAAAACAGGCAAATACGGCGAAGAAAAAAAGGCGGAAAAAACATCCGCGAAAGAAGAAGTCTTCTCAAGGAAACCAACAAACTTCCAAGCAGGTTGATGGTCCCGCAAGCTTTAAGAAAAAAAAGAAAAAAGCTGTTAAGAAAGGCGGGGCTATTAATGCGACTCCCATTAGCAATAAACCGCCTCAACCTAAGTCTCAAAAGGCATCAAACGGTGATAACGCCGATTTAAATATAGAGCCGTTGGGGAATAAACCTTTATCAAATCAAAATCAGGCTACTTCTAAGCAATCTGATGATACTCAGGGGTTTGATTTGGGGTCTGATCCTAATCCCGTTGCTGATGCATCTCCTGATCCAACATCAGGGACATCTTCCGACCCATTTCCAAAACAATTCGGATCGAATTCGACGGAGTGGGATCAACTAAAAAATGAGATTAAAAAAGATCATGCAAAGACGGAGCAAGAATTAAAGGGTAAGAAATCGGAAGAAAAAACTCCTGATTCGGAAACATCCGCGCCTAAGGGAGGCTCTATCGGGGCTGTCGCAACGGTGAGCGAGGAATCATCATCTGATAAAGATGATGTGGAGCAATCAAAAGAAGAAAAAGAAGATGTAAAAAAGAAAAAAAATCCGGAATTAAAACCCGGTGAAGGAGAGGTTATCCCCCCACCAAATTTACCGGAAGATGATTTGGAAAAGAAAGAAGTTCTAGGCATTATAATGCGATATGTTCTTGGAGGGTGTTTGGTTATTGCGTTAATTTCAGGGATTTTTTTCTTTAATGTGCCGGGAAGAATATATTCAGGTATTACCGGTCTTTTTGGCGGGAAAGAAGAAGTTATTGAAGAGCAAGTGTCTACCGAAAAAGAATCCGAAGAAGAAGCTTCCGGTCGAGATACGACAAAGGAACTTGAATCTACCTTTGTTGCCGGTGAGAATCAGGGTACATCGAGGGATAAATTTGAAGAAGGAATTGAAACCGCACTTTTGACCGGAGATGAAAAGCAGATTTACACAGGTGCTCCCGATGCAATAAAAACACTTTTCTTAACGGGATTGGAAATGACCTCATCTGTTTATATAGATAGGATAGGAAGTTACATGGGAGTTTTACTACAACTGCAAAATGCTTTTTCAACCGATATTCACCAATTACTCGATAATAGCTCTGATCGTGAAAAAGCATTGCAAGTGCATTTAATCGATTTGGAAGATATCTATCAGAAATCGATGGAAACGTATCGGACAATTAATGAAGAGAAAGACTCCATAAAAGTACAATTTAATTCGGTAACGACTCAAAAAGAGCAAATTGAAAAAGATTTTTTCGTTTCATTGGAAAAACTGGAAGGAAATAAATCAAATGATCTTTTAAATTCTTTTATTGAAGTTTCAAAAAGACAGGTTGAATTAAAAGCTCATTACAACTCACTTAATAAAGTATCTACATTATTTGATACCGCGTTGGCAAATACGGATGCGCGTATAAAAGATATGAAATTAAA
>CAZPFH010000050.1:0-7657 GCA_964585825.1 uncultured Candidatus Peribacteria bacterium | reverse complement strand
ATGGTAGCCGGCCAACCCTATACCGTGATACAAACCCCAGACAAGAAAATTCAATCCCGCACCATGCCAAAGACCAAAAACAGCCATAATAAAAATCAAATTAAATATTGTCCTCGCCTTCCCTTTTCTACTGCCGCCAAGAAAAATATAAATATAATCACGTATCCATGAACTTAAAGACATATGCCATCGTCGCCAAAATGATGAAGGATTTGTTGCGATAAACGGTTTATTAAAGTTTTGCGGCACACGCCATCCCAATAAGAATGCACATCCGATTGCAATAAGAGAATACCCCGCAAAATCAAAGAAAAGTCTAAAGTTATAAGCATATAGAGATAACCCTATAGTATATTGATCACCTGTTGCGGGATGCAACAATACGTCGGTTAAAGGAACAAGGCTGTCGGCAATGGCAAACTTATAAAAATATCCGGCAAGTACCATAAGAGCCCCCCTGAAAAACCGCTGCATGCTTAATTTCTCAAAACTGTTAATAAAGAGCTGAAATCGCTTTATCGGCCCGGACACCAAGGTTGGATGGAAAAACGATAAAAGTATGTGGCTTTATTTTGCCAAAATATATATCGGTAAGATAATGAATGAACTCAAAAGTAAAAAACGATATACCCACGGGCATAACAATATGAAATGCCATCAATTCGGTACCCGCAATTCGTTCGGCAATATCTATAAGCATTGTCGTATATTTGAAAAACACCAAAGAGCCCACAACGGATATCAGCCCGACAATAAACGCTATTTTTCTTTTTCTGCTTCCCTCTTTATAACGAAACAGCAATTTCCCGATCCAAAAAACAAAAATATCAAGACCAAGCACAAAAACACGAATAAATTGTCCGGCTACAAAATAAAAAAAGAAACCGAAGACAATTAGTATATGTTTTTTAAATCGCTCAGGTGTTAATGCCCAATAGAGAGCAAAAGTAACAATAAATAAAATAATATATTCAAGCGTATTAAAAAACATTTTCCCGTTAAAAATTGTTATAAATAAAAATATCCGATTCGCCGATGCAAACAATAATAATCACCAACGCCAGTGCAATCAGAAATCCCCACAGCATGTCGTATATCAAATATTTCATAGGGATAAATCGTTAGTAATCATGGTAGCAAGCGTTTTGTTTCCTTCCGAATTCAAATGCATGGCATCCAGGAAATAACGTTCATCAATTGCATCGGTATATATTAAGCTTTCAATATTTCGTTTTGAAGCCTCATCAGCAAACCATTGTACATTTTCCCGAAAACTCGTTTTGATGCAACGACCGATTAGCTCCTGATTATAGGCGGGCATAACAACGTGAGCATTAATAGAGTTTTCATTTATAAAATCAAGTGTTAATCGATACAAACTGAGATTTGCATTCCGCTTTGAATCCCACAATTGATTAGGATAAGAAATAGAGCAATTAAAACTCTTCATTGCATCTTTTTCTTTCCAATATCGCTGTTTGTATTCCATGCTTTGCATCTTCGGCTTTCCAAAAAACAAATGCTTTAGCACATCCTCTTTTGATTTTTCATTAAATAATGCTGCAAGCAACGAAGTTCTGCGTGATGCCGCGGGAATTAATCGTGTAAAAGAATGGCTGATTATATCCATGTAGGTAACATGCTCTCCCACTACATCCCGCACCTCATCATCCATATACTCATGAAACTGTGTCAATAATCGTTTTTGACTGACACGATCACGCAACTCACCATTGTCAGTCGCAAACCATTTATAATTGTACTGAATAATAAAATGTGCATCCTCATCTTTTAATTTTTTCAACCAAAGATAGTAATCAAGCGGCTTCGAACCACACGATGAAAGGTTATAAACGCTGTAATCGGGCGTTAATTCACGCATATGGCCGCTTATTGATTCACCTTCTTGTTTGACTCCGATACCATATGCTATTGAATCACCTAATATGATTATTTTTTTCTTCTTGTCTTGAGCCAAAGTTCGATCAATATCGGAAAAATCGGCAAGGGAAAAATTACACACACTGTCGGCAAGCAACATCTCGGAAGCACGGCGTGTTTGTTCGTATGAAGGTATAGCCCAGCTTATCCCAACATTTATACCTATAAAAAACAATGCTGCAAATACGAAAATTCTAATTATACGTTCACGAGAAACGGTAGATGATTTTTCAAACATTAAATTCGGTAAAACTATTCATTGGCAACACGTACAGCTGAATCATTTTGAAGATATACCGTTCCCGTATGGACGACTTCTCCCGCCGCCAAGTTTATTGTGCCGGAAATAGTTACCGTATTGTCTGAGAAATCAGCCGAAAGATAATCTGGTCTTACATCAACGACAGTATTGTCTAAAATAGCATAAACCACTTCATCCGTTGCATAATCGGTGATTGCGCTATCAGCGATAAGATAAAGATCAAGCACATTACCCTCTTGTAAATATCCAAGGTAGACCATTCCAGGCTCATATCCTCCGGTATCTTGATAAAATGGAGGCTGCACAATAGCTGCTTCGCGAGATAAAATTCTCATAATTACTTCCGCCGCCTGTGCACGAGAAAAATCATGCGCGTATTCGCCAACCAGCTCATGCGGAATAAAATAATTGTCTTCCGCCGTATCGTAATACTGTTGATACCACGGATCCGTATCGGAACTGGTTAACGAAACATCCATTCCTTTGAACATTATCTTAAGTGCTTCAACAAAATTTACTTCCTGGCTCGGTTTAAAGCTTCCGTCTTCATAGCCTTCAACAATGCCCTGCGCTTTCGCAAAACAAATATACTGCGTATACCATTGGTTGGCCGCTACATCATTAAAACATGATTCATCGTCATAATAATCATACGACCATTCATCAAATGATGACGCCACAATAACTTTTAATAATTCGGCACGATTTAATGTCTTGTCGGGTTTAAAAGTGCCATCTGAATATCCTTGAACAATACCTCGGTTATATACAAATTCTATACCGCTCTCCCATCGATGTCCGAGATGATCGGAAAAAGGCATATCCAAAGCCTGAGCCGAAGATGCAACCGTGACAAATGTCATAACAGACATAAGCACCGTTACCGTTGTTTTTTTTACTATACGTTTCATTGTTTAACGTTATGAAATAAAATTTTATGTATTGAGCCATTTGATAGAACAACCCATCGAAGGGTATTGTTTCTTTTTTGGCTTTTTATTTTTTATAAGTGCTGCAAGTGCATCATCCAAATCATGACTGGTCACCTTCTCTTCTTCCTGCCAATTATCATCAATTCTACCATGATAAGCAAGCTTTAAATGCTCATCATAAACAAAGATATCAGGCGTACATTGCGCATTATATTTTTTTGCAATTTTTTGCGTTTTATCTCTTAAATATGGAAAATTCAATCCCCATTTCTTTGCATATTCTTTCATTTTTTCCATACTGTCTTCCGGATAATTCTCGCTCTCATTTGCATTGATGCCAATAAATTGCACTTTGTCGTTCTTATATTTTTCTTGCAGCGCTATAAGTCTTTTAATCACACCTTGAACATAAGGACAATGATTGCACATAAATATAATAACAACCGCCTTATTACCACTGAATTCTTCCAATTTATATTCTTTCCCATCGATACCGGGCAAAGCAAATGGGTGAGCCTTCGATTGCAAAGGAACATCCGTTGATTCCAATAAAACCATATAGAAAAAGTTAAGGAACAAAAGAAATGGGCTGATAGTGTTTTTTTGATTTAATACGAATAAGCAAAATAAGCACCATCCCAACTATCACAAAAATAAGCCACCAAAAAGTTATTACAATTGCAGAAATAAAAACCAACAAAGAGGCAATCAAAAATGCAAACAAAAGTATGAAGCCCATAACCGCCAAGCTGATTTTTGGGAAAATATCAAGAAATGTCAAAATCGGCAAGATAAATGACGTTATCCCCAGCGTAATAAGAAGCAGCGCTCCCACTTTATAAAGCCACCACTCCATTGTTTCCATGTGAGACATCGAACTGAGTAGATCTTTCTGCGCTTTATTGGTAACAATAAATACAACTCCACCCTCAATAATCCGATCATCCAATCTGCCAACAACAACCACCTTATCGCTTACCGGAACGCCGCGAACAACTTCACGCGTATCACCTCGCTCCACTGTGGCCAGCTCTTCCAAATCAAATTGCAAATCAGCAGATGGCATATCTATATCAATATCACCTAATGAAAAAGGTGCGTACGATTTTTGCATCGATAATGTTTCCCAAATATC
This sequence comes from uncultured Candidatus Peribacteria bacterium, assembly GCA_964585825.1. Taxonomy (GTDB): domain Bacteria; phylum Patescibacteriota; class Gracilibacteria; order UBA1369; family PNNO01; genus PNNO01. Next base: position 3,387 of record CAZPFH010000050.1, on the reverse strand, counting down.
ATTTTCTTTTTTCTGAGTTATGATTTCAAAGTATAACAATTCTTCATCTACGCCCGGAGCAGACAATCCCTGCTTCACCGTCGGCATGCCCGTCAACTTAATCATGCCGGAATTTCTCATTAAATTTTCATGATGAATTAGAGGAGATCTCTTAACAACATTGATGTCGTTATCAATTCCTTCCGAATAGCCAAGAAGCACCAATCCGATCACGCTTAAAATAATACCGAGCAAAAGCGTCCCGAAACTGGTACTGAATCGCCCGCTATACTTTTCAAAAGGACTGGCTTTGTAGTCTTTTTTTATAGTACTCGTAGAGCGGTACTTTTCCTTTATAAACTTATTATCTTTTTTAGGCATCGAATAACTGAATATACGTTTACGCGTTGGTACAACTATAATTGGGTTTGCCGTTTTTTTAAATACAAAATTATTTTTTTATAGTTTCTTATGACATAACCACCAATCAAAGCATTCAAATTCACCATCTTCTGATTTTTTCAAGCGGTTCTCAGCCATTTCGACATCTGTTGCCGGTGGAATAATAACATGGTCGTCGACAAGTTCATTGTTAGGCCAATTGGCTGGCATAGCGACCCCCTCATTATCAGCAATTTGCATGGCACGAACAATGCGCACTATTTCATCCATATTGCGTCCCAATTCTTGAGGATAATATAAAATAGTTCGTATAATTCCCTTATCATCAACAACAAAGACTGCTCGCACCGTATTTGACCCTTTCCCCGGATGTATGAGTCCAAGCTTTTTCGCAACAGATCCGGTATCGGCAATGATCGGAAATTTAATCTCTATATCCATGTTTTCTTTTATCCATTGTTCCCATTTTATATGAGCAAAAACCTGATCAACACTTAAGCCGATAAGTTCACAATTAAGATCTTTAAATTGATCATACCGTTTTTGAAATGCAACAAATTCAGTGGTACATACCGGCGTAAAATCAGCCGGATGACTAAACAGTACAAACCATTTCCCACTGAAATGTTCGGGCAACTTAAATGATCCGCGCGTTGTTTGTACTTTCATTTCCGGAAATTCATCTCCCAATAAAGGCATCCCGGTTTTTTCCATAGCGTTATCCATATGGTTTTATGTTAATTATTTATAAAAGACAGATTCTGGTGGGCGATAGTGGACTCGAACCACTGACCTCCTCGGAGTCAACGAGGCGCTCTAGCCAACTGAGCTAACCGCCCGAAGCGAGCATTGTGACGCAAAGCGTGCTTAGGGAGCAATGCGAGCGAAGGGCTTAGCAAGCGAAGCTTTGCTAACCGCCCATCTATTTACTTTTGGTGCCGGTCTATTTTAATATAGTTACCATGAAGATTCAACCAATTGGGAAACAACTCAAATCGTTTAGAAAAAAACACGGCAAAACACTTCAATCTGTTGCTCAAGGTATTAATGCAACCAGCAGCTATATATCTCAACTTGAACATGGTGTTCGTAATCCTTCGGATGAAGTTCTGTATAATCTCTTAACAAAAAGCTTCAACCTTCCGGAGAATGAGGCGGAGTCAATCATTAGCTCATGGCGAATAGAGCAATATACTCCCGAAGAAACGTATACAATCAAAGGACAAGCACACACTACACTGCTACCGGTATATGACATTATCGAAAAAAATCCAGAAACCGCAAAACCAAAAGAAATGCGATCGTTTTATCTCGCTCCCGGTGAAAAAATAACCGATTTCTTTTTATGGGAAATGAACGATAATTCAATGGATCCAAGAATTCCACAAGGAAGCATACTTCTTGTCCATAAAGATATATCATCCATCCCTTATCACGGAGTTGCTTTGGTAACAATGCAAGGCATATTATCGGCCCGGTACTATGAAAAACAAGCAGATCAAATAAAATTAATAGCGGAAAACAGACAATTTCCGGTTTTTTTCGGTCGCGAAATACCTATCCATGGTGTTGTCAAGCGTATGCTTATCGATATTTAATGTTTTTTTTATTTCCATTTCATAGAGGCAAAGTAAACTGCACCTATGAAAACACTTTCCTACAACCAATCATGGCTTGAGCATTTTGCAGCTTTACTTTTTCCCGAACAATGTATTTATTGCAACGCGGAAGGATCTTTATTGTGTAACCGTTGTTTACAAAAAATACGCATTTTAGAGAAACAGTATCGTACCAAGCCGGAATGCATACAAGCCATTAATAAACTTTATACTCCTTGCCATTATCACAGAAATCCGGTTTTGCAAAAAGCGCTGCATTATTTCAAATATCGCTACTTCAAAAAGATTGGGTACTATCTCGCCCCGCTTCTTTATCGGGCCATATCAACAAATATGCCACCAACAACAACACATCTTGTCCCCATCCCGCTACATAAAAAAAGAAAGTCCTTTCGCGGTTTTAATCAATCACATGTTCTGGCAACTCACCTCTCGTCATATTTCCATTTCCCGGTTACACCTATTCTTAAACGTGTAAAAAAAACTATTTCTCAAGCAACTTTATCTCGAGAACAACGCCTTGAAAATCTTACAAACGCATTTGATCTTTGTCATATACACACACCGCCAAAACAAACTCCTCTTTTACTTGTTGATGATGTATGTACAACACTTTCAACATTCAAATCGGCAGCTGAGACTTTGCAAAAACACGGTTATACGATAATCTTATGTACGGCGCTTGCTCAAGCGTAAGTTAATCTTTCTTATACACATGGATATCGGCATAGACGCTTCAAGATACAACCTTTCGGGCGGAACCGGAGTAGAACATTATTCGGTCAAAGTTATTCAAGGGATCATCGATCACTTTAAGCATACAAAAAATCATCGATTGGTACTGTATTCTCCACGACCGCTACATCTTTACAAAACAAAGACGATTCAACATAAAATCATCCCCTTCCCACGACTATGGACTAAAATAAGATTGTCTTTCGAAATGCTTTTTCATAAACCCGATATTCTTTTTGTTCCTTCTCACGTTCTCCCTCATTTTGCACCCAAAAAAGCAATTATCACCATTCATGATGTGGCATTCATCCACCTTAAAAAAGAGTATTCAGCTTTTCAGTATTGGTATCTTAAAAGAACCACCAAGCACGCGGTTAAAAAAGCTTCAACAATTATTGTACCCAGTTTCGCCACACAACATGATTTGGTGAGTTTATTTAAATGTCCCCGTGAAAAAATTGTTGTTATCCCACACGGCTGCGATTTTAGTGTGAAAAAATTAAGCACCGACCTGGACACAAAATTGTTAAAAAAAATGGGGCTTTCGAAAAAGGACAATTATCTGCTTTTTATTGGTCGTCTGGAAAAAAAGAAAAATATTCAACGGCTTATTTCGGCTTTTTTAAGTTTTCATCAAACATTTCCACGATGG
>CAZPFH010000049.1:7267-7762 GCA_964585825.1 uncultured Candidatus Peribacteria bacterium | reverse complement strand
AGACGGTATAGACGGCGTATTTTACGATTTGACAAACAAACCTCCGGGAACCATAGAGTGGGAATAAAAACTTGCGCCTTATCCAACTCATCCGATAAGTGCTGTCATGATAACACCGGCAACAAGCGGAATTACAACGTTATCGTCTATTTCAACTTCGAATCGTTTTATTCCCAAATCGATTGATTCAACCGCCATGCTGACCGTGCTGGCGATAAATGCCGGCACAAACGGAACAAAAAAAAGTGCCGCTAATGTTGAACATATAATCGCCCATGCCGTTCCTTCAATATTTTTTTTGGAATTAAACGGATTTTGTATACTCCCAAAATGCCTACCCACAATATTGGTAACCGAATCACCAACGGCCATAATCATAATAGCCGCCATGGCTATATAATAATCGAAAATTAATGTTGACAGCGCAGCTCCCAACACCAAAAAAAACGATCCTCTGCCGGGAAACCGAGCGATATGATGCGGCCGTTCAAAAAA
>CAZPFH010000049.1:284-7257 GCA_964585825.1 uncultured Candidatus Peribacteria bacterium | reverse complement strand
ATGCGAATTTTACGAGCAACAAGCACTGCAATACCACCCGCAATAGTCACGCCAAACAAAATATAACTGGTAAGCAACTGTAGTTTTAACAAGACGACAATTGCAGCTCCTATGCACAGATGGGCAATCTGTCTACGCAATTCAAATTTATCAGTTATATGAGCATGAAACCACTCAATTAAACGATAATTTTTTTCTATAAACAACACGGCATATGTCGTTACAAGCCCCACGGTAAAACCGGCAACAATATCACTTAAGCTGTGTACCCCCAGATATATTCGGCTAAAAATAATAACGGCAATAAAAAAATAAATGAGCGGCAGTGTTTTTTTCCCGAACAAATAGCGTTGAAATGGCAATAATGAACATAAAACCGCGGTGTGAATACTTGGAAATGCATATCCGGATGCCAGGAAAATCGGCTGATCATAGGCAAGCGCATAAGGCCGCGGAACCTGAAATAATAATTTTAATAAAAAAGCCGCTTCTAACGCCACCACGACGCTAATGGCCATAAACAACATGAAGCGATATTTTTTTTGAAGCAAAGCGCGAATGCCGATCACGGCAAAAAGAAAGATGACACCAAAATCGGTTACAAAATACATAAACGACGTTAACATTTCCATTCGTATGCCGCGCAATATATCAGTAAATAATGCATCAATAAAAAAAGAAACGATGATGAGTACATACCCAATAATCGCTATTTTTATTGCTTTGTTTTTTACCATATTGAATCAGTTTTAACCGTATCGATTGATAAAGCCAATTCCGCATTACCAAATTTTTTAAACGCATCCGGACAATCGGTTGTAATATAACGACGTTTTCTAGTGCGACTCAGCAATCTCTCAATTTCCGGATGACGATTAAGATATTGTTGTAAGCTTTCAGCAACAATGCGTCCGGAATGCAAAACCTGCGCCCGTTTGCCCATGTAACGCTCAAAATCTTTATACATAAGAGGATAATGAGTACATCCCAAAATCAGCATGTCGACATTGGCTGATTTGATCGGTCTTAAATATTTTTTCAGTATCATGCGAGCCTCCGGCTTATGATGCCACCTTTCTTCAATCAACGGAACAAGAAGCGGACAAGGATACGAATATGTTTGAATAGACGAATCGATCTTTTTTAACTCATTTTCATAAGCACTTGATGCGATAGTTCCTTTTGTGCCTACCACGCCAATACGTTTTGTTTTTGTATGCTTAACAGCATATTCAACAACGGGTCTGATAACCCCCAGTATTTTTTTATCCTTTACGGCCTTATCGCGCAGATATTCTTGCTGCAATGTTCTCAGCGCTAAAGCGGAAACCGTGTTGCAAGCCGTAATGATCATCGTGCAGCCTTGATCAAAAAGATATTCAACCGCTTGTCTGCTATATTGAAGTACAGTTTCTTGTGAACGCGTACCGTACGGTGTACGAGCATTGTCTCCCAAATATACATAATCGTATTCGGGAAGAATATCCAGAATAGGTTTTAATACTGTAAGGCCTCCGTAGCCGGAGTCGAAAAGTCCAATCATACAGGCTTGTTATTCGCTACCACTCTAACTGTTTTTGCCTATACAAGACAATAGACAATTATAACCGCATTTAGTATACTGTTGACTGCATAATAATCCGCACATGAGTACATCTTTAAAAGTCATATCAATCTTCGCGGGAATACTGGTAGGGCTTTTGGTAATGGCCCAATTCAGGACAAGTACACCGCTAAGCAGCTCATATCCGCTGGATCAAGCGGAAGCTCAAAAAGAACTTATTCAAGAATATATTAATGATGAAACACAATTAAAAAGCAGAATAGTTTCTTTACGTGAAAAAATTGATGAAACTCTTGAAGACAACAATATCACAAGTCAAACAACCAATTTGGACAGATTAAACGAACTTAAAAAAGAAATAGGATTAACCGAACTTAAAGGTAAAGGCTTCCATATTGCGCTTGATGATAGTCCGAGTATTGACCGGGAAACAATAGAAAATGAAGAAGCGGGTATTGTCTATGCGGCCGACATTAGAGATATAGTTAACCTGCTGCGAGCAAACAATGTCGAAGGCATAGCAATTAACGATCAACGTATTATTGCAACATCATCAATCACTTCTGTTGGTAATACGGTTTTGGTTAACAATTCACACCTGGCCCCGCCATTCACAATTTCGGTTGTAGGAGATTATGAATCGTTTCTCATACTCATGTCGGATCAAAAAGTTCTGCAAGATTTAAAACAAAGAGTTAATGAGCATGGAATCGTCTTTTCCGTTAAAAAAGCTCCACATGTTATCCTCCCGATTTATAATGGTCAATTTCGATTAAAATATATTCAACGAACCAATGAATCTACTGCATAGAAAAAAAGAACAACCAATAAGCCGCATACTGTTGCTTCTAATAACAGGCCTTGTTCTTGGTTTTTTGGTAATCACGCAAGCAAAATATTTTACCGATTATGTATCAACGGTTAGTCGTGACAGTACGGAAAATATTTTTCGTCGAATTCAAATTTTAAAAACGACAAATGACGAACTGAATGAGGAAATCGTACTTTTGGAAAAAAAATTGGAAGATTTGAATAATCAAGCACAATCATTTCAAACAATTGCAAACGACATCAAGAAAAATGAAATAATTGCGGGAGACACGGACGTATGGGGACCGGGAATTGAACTCATAATAGACAATCGGCTTAACGCCTTATGGTTTACCGACATCACCAATGAGCTTTTTGCATCCGGAGCAGAAGCCATCAGTATTAACAATATACGTCTTACCGAGACCACTATCGGATTTGATGAACTTCCAAACGGACAAATCATGATAAACGGTGTCATCTTACAAACGCCTTATACGATTCATGCAATCGGCGATAAAGAATCGCTCAAGCAGGTTTTGGAAAGTCCATTCGGCATACTGCAAAGAATGGAAGCTACGCTTGAGGAACTTTCGTATTCGCTCACCGAAAAAGACCGAATCGATATGAAACAGGTTTAAAGGTATACCAATAGGAGCCAAAGCGGTTGCAATCCAAGAACAACAGCCAATAACAAATACAATACTCGTTTGTTGTATCGTTCTTTTTTATGACCAACCAATAATTTTTGATGCTCGCGAAGCGGAACCGACGATTCAAGTTGCGCTTCCAATTGACCTACACGATAATTTGCACCTTCCAGTCGTTGCTGGAAACCTTTGAGATCACGTTGAATTTCGTCATATAAATTTTTATATATTCGATTTTCAACTTTACCGACAAAATCGACATCGGATTCAACAAGCACATCAGGCACTTCATGTGTAGCAACAGTTTTGTTAGGTGATTGCTTTTTACTAACATTACGATGTTTGCGTTTTTTCTTCGCAAACGATGTCACTTCATCAATATTCAGAAAAATTCTACCGGCAATATTTTTGCTTGAAAGCCTTTTTCTTTTAATATATCTGTCTAGTGTGCGTGTCGACACTTTCAGTCTTTTTGCAGCTTCTTTTCGGCTTACCGTAAAGGGTTCCTTACCTTTGGTTGACATATTATTTTCTTGTTATAGTGTCTATGTCGATATTAATATACATAGATTTGCATGTTTTGGCAAGTGATAGTATGATACCCCCATGAAACAAAGAAAACTGACGCCGGAAGAAATACTGCAATCAAAGAAAAGTGTCGAAGAAATTCGAAAAATGCCACGCACCCCGCTAGTTACTGTTCTCGACAATATTCGAAGTCTTTACAATGTTGGCGCCATGTTTCGTACATCAGACGGTGCCATGATTGAAAAAATGTATCTCTGCGGCATGACCGGTATTCCGCCCCGCCGTGAAATAAATAAAACATCCTTGGGCGCGTGTGACATCGTTCCATGGGAATATCGATCAAGCGCCGGGGATATCGTGCGTGAACTGAAAGAAAAAGGGTATCAAATTGTTGCTCTTGAACTTACCGACCCTCCAGTGCATTATGCAAAAGCATCATTTTCGTTTCCCATCGCGCTTGTTGTCGGTCATGAAATTAATGGTGTTTCGGACGATGTTATCAAGCAAGCGGACATCTGCATCTCTCTTCCGATGCTCGGCAGAGCAAACTCTCTTAATGTCGCCGCTGCTTACGGAATAACAACCTATCATCTTCTTAATTGCTATCAAAACAATGTTTAATCTTGAATTTTATAACGAAACCAATGAGCCGATCAATGAAGCGGTTTTTACCGAATTGCTCGATATTATCAATACCGATTACAAAACGTTGTTCCCCGATTCTATCGACAAAAGAAAAAATTATTTAATCTCGTGCACCCTGGTTGATGACGAGATTATGCAAACAATAAACAAACAACATCGCGATAAAGATTCGACTACCGACGTTATTTCACTTGGATATCTGGAGCAGAATGATTTTCCGGGTAACAACGTTGCCGGCGAAATTTTTATCTCCCTGCCAACAGCAAAAATACAAGCTGAAAAAGCTGGACACGATGCCCTTACAGAAGTACGTTTTTTATTCGTTCATGGCGTTTTGCACATTCTGGGCTATGAACATAAAGAAGAAAAAGATTTTAAAATAATGATGGATCTGACTAATCAAATTCTTGCCTTAAAATAATCGATTGTTTTTTGCAGTCCGTCCGTAAGCCCAACATCGGGACTCCATTTAAGTTTTTTTTGCGCCAAGTTGATATCCGGATATCGCTTTTTCGGGTCATCTTGAGGTAATTTTTCATAAGTCATTTTGCTTGTCGACCCGGTTAGCTTAATAATCAATCGTGCCAATTCAAGAATAGACACCTCATGTGGATTTCCCAAATTAACCGGCCCCGCAAAATTATCTTTATGCATCATTACAATCATACCGCGAATCAAGTCGTCGATATATTGAAAACTGCGGGTTTGAGACCCATCGCCATATATAGTTATGTCTTTTTGTTTAAGTGCCTGCACAATAAAATTGGAAATCACTCTTCCGTCATGCTCATACATGTGTGGCCCGTACGTATTAAAAATGCGTACAATTTTTATGTCGGTTCCGTGCTGTCTTTGATAGTCCATACATAGCGTTTCGGCACAGCGTTTCCCTTCATCATAACAGGCTCGCGGCCCCAGTGTATTAACGTTTCCGTTATACTCTTCTTTTTGCGGACTCTCTAAGGGATCCCCATAAATTTCCGATGTGGAAGCCTGCAAAATGCGTGCTCTGTTTTTCTGCGCGAGTTCCAAAACATTTATCATGCCAAGCACGTTTGTTGTCGTAGTCTGCACCGGATCTTTTTGATAATGAATTGGCGAAGCCGGACATGCCAGATTGTAAATATTATCAACCTCTATATCTAAAGGTTTGTTAATATCATGTTCTAGAAACGTGAAATGTTCATGGGTTTTTAGCAAGTCAACATTCTCCCGAGTACCCGTTAGAAAATTGTCTAACGCAATTACGTTATGCCCCTCATCAAGCAAAGCACTACACAAATGAAATCCGATAAATCCGGCCCCTCCGGTTACAAGTATTTTCATAAAGCTTCTTTAAGAAACGCCTATGCCACTATACGTTAAGCCCGCTTTCTTGACCAGTTCGGGACTGAAAATATTGCGCCCGTCAATAAACAAATCTCCTCTCATGCACGCTTTTGCTTTTTCAAAATCAAGATTTCTAAATTCGTCCCATTCGGTAATTAAAATAACTGCATCCGCACCGTTCATCGCTTCATACATATTTTTTAATTTTTCCGTTTTGGCCAAAGGATCATATGCCTGAATGACGGCTCCTTTACTTTGTAATTTTTTGATGATTTCCTGAGAAGGAGCATCTCTCAAATCGTCTGTTTTTGGCTTAAAACTAAGGCCTAAAAGAGCAATCGCCTTGCCGCTTAACTCGTCAAAATGATTATCCAATTTTTCAATAATAAGGTCTTTCTGCCTTTCGTTTCGAGCCTCAACCGCCCTTATTATTTCCAACCGCTTTCCCAATTTTTCAGCATGATTAATTAAGGATTTATTGTCTTTTCTCAGGCAACTTCCTCCATATCCAATGCCCGCCTGAAGAAAACGAGGCCCGATTCGATCGTCCAAACCAATGCCCTTTGCAACATTACGAACATTCGCACCATTGCCGTCACACAAATCGGCAATCTCATTAATAAAAGATATTTTCGTGCTCAAAAACGCGTTCGCTGCGTATTTGGTAAGCTCCGCCGACGCAATATCCATAAATAAAAGTGGCTTACCGGTACGAACAATAGGACGAAAAAGCTGTTCCATTCTTTTTTTTGCATAGTCGGATTCCGCGCCAATAACAATTCTGTCCGGAGTCATTGTATCTTTAACAGCTGCCCCTTGACGTAAAAACTCGGGATTTGAAACCGCGTGACATGATAAATATTTTTTACACTTCAAATTCGTTCCCACCGGTACCGTTGATTTCATAACAAAAACAGCATCTTTTTGCGCGGTCTTTCCAACTTCTTTCGCTACTTCATAGACATCGGTTAAATCGGTCTGTCCATCTTCTTTTGTAGGAGTTCCGACGGCACAAATAATAATATCTTTATCATTCGCATTAACGTTTGTAGAAAACGACAACCTCTTATCGTTAATGTTTCGCTCGATCAATTCTTCCAATCCCGGCTCATATAGCGGCATTTTGCCGCTCTTAAGTTTATCGATTTTTTCTTTATTGTTGTCACTGCAAACAACCTCGTTTCCAATTTCGGCAAAACAAGTTCCGGTGGTAAGACCCACATATCCGCAGCCAATGACAAGTATTTTCATGGCCTAATGGTAGTCTTGAAGTACGATATGAGTCAACCTGTGATACAATAACGCCATGAAAAACCGTCTTTGGATTAACCATAATGTATATCTTTTAAACGACGATGTAATAATGGGCGCCAATAAAAAATTGACTCTTTTTATAAAAATGCTATAGTTTGACACCAGTCTCTAAAATGTATCATGAAAGAACGCA
>CAZPFH010000049.1:0-274 GCA_964585825.1 uncultured Candidatus Peribacteria bacterium | reverse complement strand
TCTTCCGGAACATATAAAACCTGTAAAAGATAAAATTCTTTCGGTTTTGCATCATCTGTATACCACTGATGCAATTGAAAACCCGGAGCATCAAAAAAAGTGGGATCGATATATCGAACTTGCAAAAAGCAAACCCGAAGAAATTAAATTTTATCTTACAAAAATATCACCGATAGAACAAGAATATACCTTGAAAACAGGCATAGACACTAACGAAGAAACGGGAGAAAAAGGATTTATTTTACCGCTAAGCTTAAATCAAGCATTACATTTG
>CAZPFH010000048.1:5896-8120 GCA_964585825.1 uncultured Candidatus Peribacteria bacterium | reverse complement strand
GTTTCTCCTGGAACTGGAAAGGGTAAAAATATCCTTTCCAGTTTTCTTTTTTTCCTACTGTTGGGATTTCATCTTCACTTTTAAAGAACACTTCAAGAACTGCCGTGACTTGATTGGAAATTTTTTCAGCTTCCGACGGATCGGCTCCGCCTACGGCTTGTGCAGCTTTCCAAATAGCTTGCATAATTCTTTCCTGGTCAAAATCAACAATTCGACCGTCACGTTTTTGGATTTTTTTGATTGGGGACATGCGTATACAAAGGTTATTAAAATACGAAAGAGGCGCAAAAAGAAAGACGTGAGTTTTACCTCCATCCAATACAGGCTACTTACATAAAAAGCCTTGCTGAGCGCGAATGAATCAATACACTTCTGACTATAATCATCGAGGACTTTTATTGCAATATCAAAACACAATCTTTAGTTGCAAAAATCCCACATATGTAGCGTTTATCTTTTTGGCTCCATACTATATATTGTGTTTACTTGAAAATTGCTAACGGAGCGTAGGGGGAAAATAGTAATACAAAAATACATGTAGGTACATGATATAAATGATTGTATTTTTGAACTAAATAATTGATCAAATAGGCCGTTAAAGCGCTTTGGCGATAGTTTTACCAAATTTGTGTGCTGCTTTTGGCCCATTTCCGGTAATAATATTTCCGTCAACAGTTACTTTTTTGCCTGTAAAATGGGCTCCAAAGCCAATAAGATCCTGGTGGGCTCCGTCCCAGCAGGTTGCTTTTTTATCTTGCAGCAATCCGGCATGGCCTAGTATTAAGGGGGCAATACAAATTGCCGCGACAATTTTTCCTTGTTCATCGTACTCGCGTGCAAGAGAAAGTGCTTTTTCGTTATTGAAATAAACTTTTGCGCCTCCGCCACCAATAAAAACGATGGCATCATATTGATCTTCAACTTCATTAAGAAGTAAATCAACGCTTACTTCTTCTTTTTCAATACCACTGAGTGCAATGTTTTGTGTGCTTGCAACATCAACTTCGATACCTTTTTTTTCCATTGCTTCTCGAGTATGAAAATATTCTTCGTCTCGGAAATTTTCCGGAGCGATAATCATAATTGCTTTTTTAGAAGAGAGTTTCATAGTGTTTGTTTAACGAAATACTTCGTTGTCATTGTAAAATTTGTTATACTGTTACGCAACAGCTATTGATGAAATTATGGCTAAAAAAAGAAAAAAAGGGCAAAAAGAAAAACATTATTTTATGAAGTTCCCGAAGAGCTTTTATTGGGGCACTTCCATGTCGGCACATCAAGTGGAAGGGCAAAATATTTTTAATGATTGGTGGGAATGGGAGCAGCGCGGGAAAATCTTGAATCGGCAGATTTCAGGTGATGCATGTAAGCATTACGATATGTACCGTGAAGATTTCAAAATGATGAAGTCTATGAACCATTCAATGCACAGACTTTCTATTGAATGGAGTAGAATAGAGCAAACCGAAGGGCAATTTAATATGTCAGAAATTAAGCATTATAGGAATGTTTTAAAAGAGCTTAAGAAGCAGGGGATTACTCCAATGGTTACATTGTTTCACTTTACACTTCCTCATTGGTTTGCAAAGCAGGGAGCGTTTTTAAATCCCAACGGAAGAAAAAAGTTCGTTCGATATGTGCGTCGTGTGGTGCAGGAATTGGGAGACCTTGTTGACTACTGGATTACGATTAACGAACCTTATGTTTACACCAATTTCGGTTATTGGGAGGGGTTGTGGCCACCGGGAGAGCATAGCCTTTTTAAGTTCAGGAAAGTGTTGAAAGAGCTTTTACATACGCATATAGATAGTTATCAGGCTATTAAAAAAGTTTATAAGAAAAATGATTGGCCGACGCCGCAGGTTGGATTTGCAAAAAGTTTTGTGTGGTTTGATCCTCAACGAAAAAAAAGTATTATGAGCCGCGCTGTTTCGGTCATGTACCAATATCTTTATAATAAGCTTTATTTTCGTCCTTTTTATACCGGCAGATATCCTCTTTTATTCGGCTTTGGCAAATTGCATGATGCAAAAAAGAGTCTGGATTTTGTAGGTATGAATTATTACTTCAGATGTGCATGTCGTTTTTCCGCGTTTAAATCACCGTTGCATATGCGGCTTAGAACCGACAAGTCGGTTGAACGAACACTGTTTAATTGGGAGGTTTTTCCCAAAGGGTTGTATCGTTTGTTGAAAATTACGTATCGTAAAATTAAGAAACCGAT
>CAZPFH010000048.1:0-5886 GCA_964585825.1 uncultured Candidatus Peribacteria bacterium | reverse complement strand
ACTTTGGATGATACTCAACGAATATCATATATTGTACGTCATCTTGAAGCTGTTCATCGTGCTATGAGAGAAGGAGTTGATGTTCGCGGATATCTGTATTGGTCTTTTATTGATAATTTTGAATGGGCTGAAGGTTATACCCAACCATTCGGTCTTGTCGGTATAAATCATAGAACTTTTGAACGTATACCAAAATTAAGTTCCCGTGTTTATTCGGATATTTGCAAGTCGGGAAAAATTACCGATAATATGATCAGCAAATATGCAAAAGGAATTAAGGATCGTATACTTAAGTAACGCATGAATGTATGGAATCTCTTTCTTTGTGGCTTGAATGGTACGGTATAAAATACGGATACTTGTTTTTAATAGTATTAACTTTGGCTGCTCTTGAAGTGCAGATTGAGGGTAGGCACGGCTGGATGAAAAAAATACCGACATGGCGTATAAAATCAAAACTTTTTGGTTTTTTCATGGGCGGAAAAGAGCTGACCGGTTATCTTTTTTATACGTTGTTATTATTGATTCTTTTCTTTCATTTTCCTTTTTTGGGAGGCGCCATGTGGTCATTTGCAGCTGAAATTGAAATTATATCGTTACTGGTTTTGTTCTCGGTTTTCTGGGATTTTTTATGGTTTGTTATTAATCCGTATTACGGGATTAACCGTTTTAAAAAACAGTACGTTTATTGGCATAAGAAGTGGTTTTTGGGTGTGCCACTGGATTATATACGCGGTATTTTTATTTCTGGCGTGATTTCATGCTTGGCATTTCCTCTTGGATTTGCAAAATGGCTTTATGCGTTGTGCATATTTGCGCTTGGAAGCCTTGCGATTATCTGCATACGCCGTTTTGTGCTCCGATCTTAAACATTATCGTAGACATCGCGCCTTCCTTGTCTGTCTACATTCCAATGCCAGGTTTCTCTGTAGTAGTTGGTGCCGAGAAAATATGAAGCCCGCAGGGTTTGTTCCATTTTTATACGTGTTTGCACCGCTTTTCTGTCGTTTCCCGAAATACCTGCCAGGTTACCGGTTCGCACAGCTCTTCTATATGCCGATCGTGAGCCGCGATATTTATGCATTTGCATTCCGGAAATATTGATATCTACCGCGCCGCCCGTGTTGTGATGAGACCGCCCCGGTGGGGCGATAAAACGTCTGTTTTGAGCTGTTGCCCTACGTTTAATTTCGTGTGGTGGAAGGTTGGGATATCTGTCACGGAATTTCTTCATTCGCTTTGCCAACCCGCGATACCAGAGTTTTCGTTGTAATTTTGTACTTCGGTATGCCGACGTTATTCGCACACGATGTCCGGATAGTTCCGCATATCGCTTAAAAAGAGCATAACGAAGCGCTGCTCCACTGCGAAGTCTTGTTCCTCTTCTTTCGTCGGGAACATGCACAATTGGATCATCGGGACGCAATACAATGTCTTCTTTCATATCAACAAGTCGTTGTTTGCTATTGATAGACATGATTTCTCTCCATTGTCCTATAAATTGTTTTTCTCGTTCATTACGCGGAATATATTCAGTTGAACGTACGGTGCTTCTTGTTCTTGGTTTTCGGGCATAATCCGTATTATCAAGCGTATCCCAATACTCTTTGTTTTTCCGTATATCATGTGTGGTAGGTGGTGGAGCTATGCCGTAATGACCGGTGAATTGATCTGCCTCTTTTTTTTGTATATAACGCTTGTTTTTACCGGTATTGTATTCGATAGCACGCTTTTTGTATTTTTTTAATTCCTCCGATGAAAATATGCGTAATACTTCAATTTGAGTTCCGGTAAATATAGGGGCATATGAGCCGTCATCAAAATAAAAATTCCCATCAAGCCCACGTCTGGTTGCAATCCCTTCTCGCCCTTTTCCTCGCTTTGTGTTTTGTGTTATACGTACTTGTCTTATTTCAGGTTGTTGCTTGAATAGATGACGCATTCCGTAATTGTCTTCAGCTACTTCATTCTTTCGAAAATGTACTGTTATTTTGTCGGTTTTTTGAAAGGAGTATCCAAGAGGAACCGCTTTTTGCGTCCCATCTTTCTCTATTGTCGTAAAAAGACGCGCACCTGTCCCGGCTAACTTTTCTTCCGCTTTATCAAGCTCATCAACGCTTAACATTTTAACGCGGTATGTTAATGTTTTTTTATCAATACCGCTAAGTTTTATTCCCAGTGCCGCTTCAAGTTTTTTTATCTCCTGCGAGGTAAAAGAAAGCTCGATGTTTGAAGATGATGATCGCTCTATATCTTTTTTCAGCATGGCAAGTGCTTTTTTTGTTTTGCTTGTCGTTGTAATTTTTTCAGCATGTCTTTTTGTCGTATCGGTTGTTTTGCGGGCGCTTTCAAGCGTTCCCGGTGCGTTTTTACGAGCGGTCTCAGGTCCTTTTTCGTGTTGTTTTTTATTTGTATCGTTCATGGAAATTCAGTTTTATCCATGCATTATACCATATTTTCTGTGTTAAATGAAGCGAAGCAGGCTGCTTTAGTTGAGTATTAAGCCTTTTAAAGCGGTTTAAGATATGATATAATAAACAGACAAAAATGTAATAAAAAATACAAAATGCTGCATTGGAGACAATATTCTCTAATCATTGGAACGCTTGCTTTGTTTATCGCCAATCTTACGGCGGGAACAGTATATGCTCAGGGATCGACGCTGATTAATACAAATATTCGAGATGATATTGATAATACGTTTATATTGAATGCGGACGATACCGATGGAGATATTCGTTTGCAATTCGGTAGTGCTCTTAATAAATATATTCTTTGGGATAATATTAATGCGCAATTCTCATTCAATGCCGATGTTAGTTTTGGTGGGAACGAATTGAAAGATTTCCAAATTGAAAACGCTACGACCGCACCACTGTGTGATGTGACATATTCGGGGCGTATGTATCACAATACAGCGGATACTAAAACGTATGTTTGTGACGGAACCAATTGGGTTGATATTACCGCTATTTTCACTACGGCTACCAAAGTGGTTACGGTGGGGTCGGTTAATGCCGATTATGCCAATATTGCCAATGCGGCCGGTTATCTTAATACACTTTCGGGTGGGATTATGCTGCTCTCGGCCGAAGTGCATCAGGTAACCAACCCGGTAAACTTACAAAATATTACCGTCATTGGCAAAGATGATAGCAATACGACGATTCAGGTTTCCGGCAATGGTCAGATTGACTCTTTTGATACTGCGTTTCAAGATTTAAAATTTGATATTGATTCTATTAATGATTCAATGGCGATTGATGTGGCCCCCGGCGCCAATTCGCTTTCTTTTGAATGGGTTGATTTTGATATACAGGATGCGGGTGATTCCTTAATTGACAGCAATGCCGGGACACCGCCGACCGTAACGATGAAATTTATTAAATGTGATGAATCGGGCGGAAACGGAACTATTTTGAAAACAATTGCTTCAAGTAATTTAAATCCTATTTCATCAATCTTTGTCGATAGCAGAAGCGCTGACAATCCTTTGGAAATGGGTGATTGGGATGTCAACCTCGTTGCCGGTGGAAATGTTAATACAACCGGAATTATCAGCTCTATCCCCTCAAATTCAATCATTGTATCGCCGAATATGAACTTGCAAGGAGCAATCGACAGTTTAGAAGCAACAGGGAATGGGGGGTTGATCACTCTGCTTCCGGGCACGCATGCCATAACGCAGCCTTTAACCGTAGAGGGAGATAACATCCAAATTCAGGGATATGGAGATTCGTCAATCATTGCCGCATCAGGCTTTTCCGGGATAACCGAGGAGACGGCCGCTTTACAGATTGGGCTGGCTAATGGAACCAATCCCGCCGATGATGTTGTCTTAAGAGATTTTAAAATTGAAGTCTCCTCAAACATTCATGGTATTCGAATAGCGGGAGGTGCCGATAACCAGATTTATAATGTAACGGTGAAAAAAATATCAGGTGCTTCCGGATCGGGTTCGACGGCGAATATAGGAATCCAGTTACTTGATGGCAGCTCAACGGATCTTGTTAGGCCGGTTATTAAGAATGCTCGTATATTTGGTAACGGAGCGGGAAATTACTTTACCGATGGGATTCATGTAACGGCTGATGGAAGGATCGTTGGAGCATGGGGGTACGGGAATTCTATTGTGAACGCTTTGATTGAGGGGAATAATGTTGATTATACCGGTGAAACCAGCTATGTATTTATTGGTGCCGACAACAGTTCTCTTATTAATAATAGAGCGTCGCGAATGAGTGTGGGAACAGGTGGTGCGTACGGTATTTACATGGCAAACAATACAAATATAAATATGAATGCCAATGTCTTTAGCGGTTCGGAATCCACGGAAGCTGTTGGTATAGGTATTGATACGTTTTCCGTTACGGGAGGATCAACAACACAAAATAGCATTTTTAATGCGAATATTATTGATGGTAATGCAAACGGTGGTGTGGGATTTCGTTACGGGTTTAGAATTGGTGCCGTAGGAAATACGGTTCATCATAATTCATTTGAAAACAATGCTGTTTTGGGAGCTTCAAACTCTGCCGGAACAACCTATGCTTTTCTTGTAGAAGAAGATGCTGATGATAACAGTTTTTCAAATAATAATATTTCGGGTGGAGTTAGCCCGTGGGATATAGGTATTGCTTTAACTTCTGCGGCTCAAGAACGAAATAAATTGCAGGAAAACAGATTTACCAATGTTACAACGGTAACTTCTGATTCCGGCAGCCATAGTCAAGTTGATGTCAGCGCGCATAGAGAACCGGCGGATCCTACGGTTAATGATGATAGAAATGACGGATATTATGTCGGAGATGTTTGGGTTAATACCTTAAGCGGCACCAGCTGGATATTGGTTGATAGCGCTGTTGGAGGTGCGGTATGGAATCAGATTGATGGTAGCGGTGGTGGCAGTGCAAATGGAACAGATTCGAATACTTTTACGTTGGATTTAGATGATACCGGTGGGGATGTGACGCTCCAATTTGGTAATACGCTTGGTGAATATTTGCGATGGGATTCGGTAAACAGCAGCTTTTTATTCAGTAATGATGTGAATTTTGGCGGAAATGAACTGCAGAATTTTGATGTTGAAAATGTGGGGACATTCCCGACCTGCGATGCATCATCAGCCGGACGAATGGTTCACTATACTGTGGATAGCGGAACGTACGTATGTAACGGTAGTTCATGGGTTCAATTGGATCAATCGTCAGCAGGGGGAACATTAGCGGCCGTTCAGGCACGACGAACAACCAATTTTACGATGGCGTCTGCCGGAACGTATTATGATGTTCCGTTGGATTCAACCGATGTGGAAACTGATGTAGCTGCTTTAGAGCACGACAATACAAATACTGATAGAATTGTTGCCAAGCAAAATGGTGTGTATAAAGTTACATATCAAGTGAATGCTAACGATACCGGAACCACACATCAACTTGATTCACGTGTTCGATTGAACGATACGACAATTGTTCCCGGTTCCGAACTTACTGCGGTTGAATATCAAAATGAATATGTGCCAACAACATCAAGTTTTCTTGTCAGTATGAATACCAATGACTATGTGACGCTGCAGGTACAACGAACAACAGCCAATACGGTAATAGGTGATACAACCATGACCGTTGTTAAGTTGGATGGAATTGAAGGGCCGCAAGGACCTGCATTCATCCCCGTTATGGGTCAGTTTTACGATTCAATCGGTTCGCAGGATGTTAATGTAAGTACTCCCGCAGCTATCCGGTTCGATCAGGAAACGCGTAAAGATACCGGGATAACTCACGATACGGTTACGAATAATTCGCGGGTGTATTTGGATGAAGCGGATTGGTATGAAGTAACCTACAGCATTTCACATGAATCCCAGACGACCGCACGAAAAAACAT
>CAZPFH010000047.1:0-8164 GCA_964585825.1 uncultured Candidatus Peribacteria bacterium | reverse complement strand
CGTACAGCTTCTGAAGATATTATAACGCCGCGTAAGAAAGCAATTGTGAAAACGGGTGAAAAAATTACTGAGAAAAAGGCGAAAGAAATTGCCAAGCTTAAATTAAAAGAAGTCCCTGTGCGCGCGTATACAACCAATAAGGTTTATTACGTTGATGCA
Organism: uncultured Candidatus Peribacteria bacterium; assembly: GCA_964585825.1. Lineage (GTDB taxonomy): Bacteria > Patescibacteriota > Gracilibacteria > UBA1369 > PNNO01 > PNNO01. The sequence goes on along the minus strand of CAZPFH010000047.1, from coordinate 8,005 downwards.
GACGAAGAAAAGAAATATACCATCGCTCAAGCAAATACCGTTATAGATGATAAAACCGGTGAAATCGTTAATACGCGAAATGCATCTAGGCAAAACAGCGAACCTGTCCTTGCACATATAGATGATGTTACGCATATAGATGTTTCACCAAAGCAAATAATCTCGGTAACAACATCGCTTATCCCTTTTCTTGAGCATGATGATAATACTCGTGCATCGATGGGATCAAACATGCAACGTCAGGCTGTTTCTCTTATTAAACCGCATGCTCCTATCGTAGGAACGGGAATGGAAGAAATTGCCGCAAAAAGTTCTGGTCAAGTTATTACAGCAGAAGATGATGGAACCGTTTCGTATGTAGATGCGAGCGAAATCACTGTTATCTATAAAAATGGTAAAAAAGCAACATACCATCTTAATGTTTATGAAAGATCAAACCAGGCAACATCTCTTCATCAACGAGCTGTTGTTAACAAAGGAGATAAAGTAAAATCCGGCGATGTTCTGGCTGATGGAGCTTCAACGCAAGGCGGAGAACTCGCACTCGGTCAAAACCTTCTTGTAGCTTATATGGCATGGCAAGGATATAACTTCGAGGATGCGGTTATCATTTCAGACCGCCTTGTACGCGATAGTGTTTACGATTCAATCCATATCGAAACCTTCACTATTGATGTTAGAGATACAAAACTCGGTCCCGAAATCGTAACGCGAGATATTCCAAACGTAGGTGAAAACAGACTGAAAGATCTTGATGCGGACGGCATTGTTCGTATTGGTGCTCATGTTCGTGAAGGTGACATTCTCGTAGGAAAAATTACTCCTAAAGGAGAAACCGAACTCACGGCCGAAGAGCGTCTGTTAAGAGCGATTTTCGGTGATAAAGCGAGAGATGTGAAAGATACCTCGCTTCGTCTCCCCGGTGGAGAAGGAGGAAAAGTTGTAGGCGTGCAAATCTTCATACGAAAGAACGGTGATGAATTGCCTACAGGCGTTAATAAACAAATTAAAGTAAATGTCGCTCAAACGAGAAAAATTTCCATCGGTGATAAGATTGCCGGACGTCATGGAAACAAGGGTGTAATCTCGAATATAGTTCCGCAAGAAGACATGCCGTTCTTACCGGACGGTACACCGGTCGATATTATTTTAAACCCGCTGGGTGTATCAAGTCGTATGAATATCGGGCAAATACTTGAAACACACTTGGGGTGGGCCGCGTCAAAACTTAATTTTAATGTTGCGACACCGGCATTAAACGGTGTAACAACGAAAAAAATTATCGAGTTACTTAAAAAAGCCGGTCTTCCCGAAGATGGAAAAATTCAATTATATGACGGCCGAACAGGTGAACCGTTTGACCATGAAACGACGGTTGGAATTGCATACATTATGAAGCTTAGTCATCTTATTGAAGATAAAATTCATGCTCGTAGCGTTGGGCCATACTCTCTTGTTACGCAACAACCTTTGGGAGGTAAAGCGCAACATGGAGGACAACGATTCGGAGAAATGGAAGTATGGGCATTGGAAGCATACGGTGCATCACATACCTTGCAGGAAATGCTCACTATAAAATCCGATGACGTATACGGTAGAGCAAAAGCATATGAATCTATTGTTAAGGGAGATTCTATACGAAAACCTCGTACGCCGGAAAGTTTCAATGTCTTGGTAAAAGAATTGCAGAGTCTCTGTTTAAGTGTTGATCTTGGACGAGAAAAAGAGCCGACACAAGAAGAAAAAGAAGCAACATACTCTCTTGCCGAAAAGAAAAAAGAAGAAAGTAATGCTCTTGATGAAGATCCTGAAAACAGAGAAGAAGTTGACCCTGAAGTTGCTAAAAAAATGAGCAAAGAAATGGTCAATAAAGAAGATATGGGAGGAGAAGAAAAGGAAGTTAACCTTTCGGAAACCGCCGCCGCCGAACTTTCCGAAGCTGAAACGGAAGCGGATATAGCAAACAATTAATTTATTATTTTGCTTATTATTACTATTAATTACTACTAACCAAACGGAAAAATGAGAAGTGTAAACAAAGTTATTCTGATCGGGAACCTAACTCGGGATCCGGAGATGAGGCAGACTGCAAACGGACAAATGGTTACAACATTTTGCATCGCGACAAATCGAGAATGGATTACAAAAGATTCAAAAAAACACAGCCTTACAGAATATCATGATGTCGTAGCATGGGCTCGCCTAGCAGAAATATGCAGCAAATATCTCAAAAAAAGTAAATTGGTATATGTTGAGGGATACCTTAAAACGCGAAGTTGGGATACGCCCGAAGGTGTTAAGAAATTTCGAACCGAGATTGTTGCTCAAGATATGATAATGCTCGAAAAACGTCCGAGAAATTTAAATGATGACGATGATGACGATTATCTTCCGGAAGAAGATAATGATGGAGATGAAGAAAATCATGACGATGAACACGACAATGATGACAATAACAATAAAGACGAGAAAAAAGAGGAAGAAAACGATAGCAAAAAAGAAACCGAAGAAACTTCGTCAGACGATAATGAGAACAATGACAAGAAAGATGACGACGATAAAGATGATGAGGATAAGCCAAAACTTGATATTTCCGGTGATCTTGGTCTTTAAACCATACCCTCTTACCTAGCTACCTGTGTATAACGAGTTAACAATCCAAATATTATTCTTTGCAGTTTCGCTGTTCGTGCTGATTAAGTCAGCAGACTATCTCGTAAAATATTCCGAGAAGCTGGGGATGTCACTCGGCGTACCGCAATTTATTATCGGCATTACACTTATCAGTGCGGGTACATCGTTACCGGAATTGGCAACATCCATTTTTTCTGTTCTTAAAGGAGAACCGGAAGTCGTAGCTGGTAACGTTATAGGTTCAAATATTGCCAATATTTTACTGGTTGTCGGTATCACTACCGTTATTGTTAAAAAAGTTGAAATCAAACGAAGCTTAATACGAATTGATTTACCACTACTGGTTGCATCGGGGGCTATTCTTGTATTAACAACTTCAGACGGGGAATTCACTTTCTTTGAAGCCCTGATCTCTTTGATTGGGTTCGCTATATACCTTATATATAGCGTAACGCAACCACGAGGCCCTCTTGCAGAAAAAGAGAAAGAATTCATTGAAGCGACAACCGAAGAAAAGACCAAGTCAACATTGCTCAAAAAAAGACCGCCGTTTAAATGGCGATATGTCTTATTTGTAATCATTTCGGCGACAACGCTTTATTTTAGTGCCGATTTTACCATAGAGGCAGTTATACAACTTGGAAAACTTCTTAATGTTGAAACGTCTATAATCGCAATTACCGCTGTTGCTATCGGAACATCGCTCCCCGAGCTCATGGTCTCCATTGCAGCGGCAAGAAAAGGAAACTTCGATATTGCGCTGGGAAACATACTGGGATCCAATATCTTTAACGGTTTCTTGGTTATGGGTGTTGCAGGATTAATAAGTGATTTACCTATAGATATGCCAATACTTCTTATTGGTTTACCGTTCTTCGTTGTAGCGACCGTACTTCTTGTATTTTCGGGAATCGAACGCAAATTTTATAATTTTGAGGGAGCTTTCTTTCTCATTCTATATATACTTTTTATTCAACAGCTCTATCAAACTATTGTTGTTTAATTATAAATACATCCATTAACTTTCTTAAATTATGTCACCAAAACACGGTAATACAAATACACTCGATAATTTTGATTCGATATCGGTCGCCGTTGCCTCTCCCGAAGAGATTTTGTCATGGTCTCATGGCGAAGTAAAAAAACCTGAAACCATCAACTATAGAACCCAGAAACCTGAACGGGAAGGACTGTTCTGCGAAAAAATATTTGGTCCGACAAAAAACTGGGAATGTTATTGTGGAAAATATAAAAGAATTCGATACAAAGGCGTTATATGTGAAAAATGTGGCGTTGAAGTTACAAGAAGCTCGGTAAGAAGAGAACGTATGGGGCATATTAAGCTGGCCGTTCCGGTAACGCACATTTGGTTTTTACGTTCAACGCCAAGTCGTATTGGTCTTTTACTTGATTTGCCGATTAAAACTATCGAACAAGTTGTCTATTTTGCCGCATATATCGTGATCTCTGTTGACGAAGAAGCAAAAGAAAACGCGAAAAAGCAATTGGCGGAAGAGTATAAAAAACATCGTGCAGCTTTACAAGAAGAAGCAAAGGCAAAAAAAGGAAACGATAAGGAATTGGCGCAAAAAGTGCAGGAGCTTGATGAGCACCACAAAACGGCAAAAGATGAACTGGATGGTCTGGAAGTGGGAAAAGTATATTCGGAACTGGAATACCGAAATCTTTCAATGAAATTCGGTCATGTATTTAAAGGTGGAACAGGTGCTGAAAGTATTCGGGAAATTATTGCAAACATTGATCTTAAAAAACTTATTAAAGAGCTTGAAGTTGGATTAACAAAAGCTTCGGGACAAAAACAAAAAAAGATTTTCAAGCGAATAAAACTCTGTGGCAGCTTACTCAAAGCAGAAATTAAGCCGGAATGGATGGTGCTCAACGTATTACCGGTTATTCCACCTGATCTTCGTCCAATGGTACAGCTTGATGGTGGACGATTTGCCGCTTCGGATTTAAATGATCTGTATCGGCGCGTGATCAATCGAAACAATCGTCTTAAAAGACTTATTTCGATAGGTGCGCCGGAAGTTATTTCACGAAATGAGAAAAGAATGCTGCAAGAGGCGGTCGATACACTGCTTAATAATAGTGCCAGACAAGGAAAAACCGTATTTAATTCTGGTGATAAACGAAAACTGCGATCGCTTTCCGACATGCTAAAAGGAAAGCAAGGAAGATTCAGACAGAACCTTCTTGGTAAACGTGTTGATTACTCGGGACGATCGGTAATTGTAGTTGGACCACAACTTAAACTAAATCAATGTGGTATTCCGAAACTAATGGCAATGGAACTCTTTAAGCCATTTGTAATCGGAAGACTTATTCGAGACGGATACGCACACAACATTAAAAATGCGGAAAAGCTTATTCAGGCAAGTAAACGTGAAGTATGGGATATTTTGGAAGAAGTTACACAAGATCATTACGTACTTCTCAATCGCGCCCCTACCCTACACCGCCTAGGTATTCAAGCATTCCAACCGGTACTTATAGAAGGTAAGGCGATTCAAATACACCCATTGGTGTGTTCAGCCTTTAATGCCGATTTCGACGGCGATCAGATGGCTGTTCACGTGCCTCTTTCAAAACAAGCGCAAAAAGAAGCAAAAGAACTTATCGGTTCAGATCAGAACCTGCTTAAACCATCACATGGCGATCCGATCGTAACACCAACACAAGACATGGTTCTCGGCTGTTATTTCTTAACCAAGATGACCTCGGGTAAAGAAGGTGAAGGTGCGGTATATGCAAACTTAAGCGAAGCACTGGTTGCATATCGATTAGGTAAAGTCCATATACAAGCGCCTATTAAAGCCCGCGTAAATGGTGAGGTTATTGAGACAACTGTAGGACGACTTATTTTCAATACTTTTGTTCCAAAAGAGCTGAATTATCAAAATGAGACTATGACAAAAGGGAAGCTTAGCAGCCTTATTGGTAAATGTTATAACCAATTGGGAAATGACGTAACGGCAAAATTTGCAGATCAAATAAAAAGTATTGGATTTAAGTTCGCTACCAAATCAGGACTTTCAATCGGTGTGGAAGATATGATTGTGCCGGATGAAAAAGAAAAAATTATTAATGATGCGTCTGAAATTGTTAAGAAAATCAACAACAAATACCGTGTCGGACTGATGACTGATGAAGAGCGTTACAGCCACACCATTAAAGTATGGTCGCAAGCTAAATCAGATATTACCGGTGCATTGGTTAATAGCATTGACGATGAAAACCATATTCACTACATGATTAATTCAGGAGCACGTGGTAACTGGGGACAAGTAACGCAGCTCTGCGGAATTAAAGGTTTAGTTGCCAATCCGGCAGGTAAAACAATTGAATTGCCTATTAAGTCCAATTTAAAAGAAGGATTTACAATTCTTGAGTACTTCATCGCGACACATGGAGGACGTAAGGGTAAATCGGATACTGCTCTTAAAACTGCAGAAGCGGGATATCTTACTCGTCGTTTGGTTGACGCTGTACAAGATATAATTATCAAAGAATATGATTGCGGAACAAGCACGGTTCACAACATTACTCGTGAAGAGAGTCAACAAATCGGTGAAGATTTTGAAAAAAGAATTTATGGTCGTGTTGTTGCAAAAGATGTTGTCGACAGCAAAACCGGTGAAATTATTATTAAAAAAGGAACCGAGCTCGGCAAGGATGAATTAAAGAAAATCACCGAAGCAAACGTTGAAGTCGTTGGTGTGCGCTCTGTCATGACATGCCAAACACCAAACGGTATCTGTGTTAAATGTTACGGTAAAGATTTAGGAACCAATAAAACCGTTAATTTGGGTACGGCAGTTGGTATTATCGCCGCACAAAGTATCGGGGAACCGGGAACACAGCTTACTATGCGTACTTTCCATATGGGTGGTGTAGCGGAAGGAAAAGATATCACGCAAGGCCTTACCCGCGTGGAAGAACTGTTTGAAGCACGAAAACCAAAAACTCCCGCAGTTCTTTCGGAAATTGAAGGTAAAGTGAAAATTAAACGAAAAGGTAAGAAGTCCATTATCACGGTAACTTCACCCGAGCCTATTATTACCCAATATCATCTCGGCCCTTTCATGGAAGCCAAAGTGAAAAAAGACGACAAGGTCAAGCAAAAGCAAATTCTTGCAAAATCGACCAAGATCAAAAAAATGGTTAAGGCAAAAACTGCGGGTAAAATACTTTCAGTTTCAAAAAAACAGATAGAAGTTATTTCTGAAGATGTTGTCGAAAAAACATACACAATCCCGCAAGGAAAAAACATCATTGTGAAAAACGGTGCAACAATTAAAAAAGGTGAAGCGTTGACATCGGGACACTACAATCTCAGAGAACTTATGCAGCTTACAGACATTTACACACTGCAAAATTATATTATGCAGGAAGTACAAAGCATTTATGCTTCTCAAGGACAAACTATCAACGATAAACATATTGAAATTATTGCGAGACAAATGCTTTCAAAATCTCGTATTCTTGATGCGGGTGACAGTAATTACCTTCCGGGTGAAATGGTTGACCACATTGATCTTAAGCGAACAAATACGGAACTTAAAAAGAAGAAAAAGCAACCGGCTCATTCTGAACAACTCTTGCTGGGGCTTACCCGTATTGCTCTCTATACTGACAGTTGGCTTTCTGCCGCTTCTTTCCAGGAAACCATAAGGGTCTTGGTTGAAGCAGCGACAACAAAACGTATAGATAACCTAACCGGATTAAAAGAGAATGTTATTATCGGTAAGCTTATTCCAGCCGGTGAAATATATCGAAAACGCCATCCTGAACTAATGAAAGAATATCGAAAACATGTGCCGGAAGAAGTTAAAGAAGAAAAAGAAGAACAAGGAGCCATCGAAGAATAAGAAAAAACTTGCATTATCCGCCAATTTCCGTTAAATTACACGTCGCTACTTATTTAATCAGATATATGCCTACAATAAACCAATTGATCCGCAAAGGACGAAAAAAAGTTACGAAGAAGACAAAGTCTCCAGCAATGGGGATAAGTTTCAATTCACTGAAAAATAAAGAAGTATCGGTGAACTCACCCCAAAAACGAGGAGTATGCGTAAAAGTGTTCACTATGACACCTAAAAAGCCGAATTCGGCTCTGCGAAAAGTGGCTCGTGTTCGACTAACAAACGGTATTGAAGTTAACGCTTATATCCCCGGGGAAGGGCATAACCTGCAAGAACACTCGGTTGTTACCATACGTGGAGGACGAGTAAAAGATTTACCCGGTGTGCGATATCATATTATCCGTGGATCTCTTGATACACAAGGAGTTCAAGATCGCCAACAAGGAAGAAGCAAATATGGTACGAAAAAACCTAAATAATATAGT
>CAZPFH010000046.1:3329-8179 GCA_964585825.1 uncultured Candidatus Peribacteria bacterium | reverse complement strand
TTTTTAAGTTCTTTAGGTGAACGTACAATACCAACATTGTCCCACATAATTTGTTTTATTTTTTTTCGTATATAGGCACTTGAAGGACCGTTTTTTTTAGTTGAAATATGTGATGAAAACGAAGCAGGTGTGTGTTTTTTTTGTTTCGGCAGGGCTTTTATGATTTGGTTGCTAAATACAATTGCTTCAAGTAATGAATTGCTTGCCAGCCTATTGGCTCCGTGTACACCGGTGCAAGCAACTTCGCCAAATGCATACAGATGTTTAATGTTTGATTGCCCGTTCAAATCAACATGAATTCCTCCACAGGAGTAATGTGCCGCCGGGCTTACGGGTATTTTTTCTTTGGTTAAATCAAAACCTCGTTTCTGTAGTTCTTTACAAATATAAGGAAATCGTTTCTTTATGTCCTTGGATGGTTTATGTGAGATATCAAGATAAACTTGTCCGTTTTTTTGTTCTTGGAAAATCGCCTGAGAAACAATATCGCGGGGAGCCAGTTCTGCTTGCCTGTGATATCGTTTCATAAATCTTTTTCCTGCATGATTAATAAGAATTGCTCCTTCACCGCGCAGCGCTTCTGAAATTAAAAATCTTTTTTTACGGGGACTGTCCAAAACTGTTGGGTGGAATTGTATGAATTCCATGTCGCGCAAGTGAGCTCCCGCTCTTGCAGCCATTCCTATGCCATCTCCCGTTGAAATGGATGGATTTGTTGTATGTTTGTAGACCTGCCCTATACCTCCTGTTGCAAGAACGACCGCTGAAGAATAAAGTAATTTCACCGTATCGTTTTTTAATACTTTAAGTCCGTAGCAAATATTTTTATTAACTAATAAATCAATTGCAAAAGTATTTTCCCATATTGTAATGTTTTTATTGTTTTTTACATTGTCGATAAGCACTTTTTCTATTGAATGACCGGTTCTGTCTCCGACATGAGCTATACGGCGCTTACTGTGACCCCCTTCTTTTGCCAAAGAAATTTTATTATTTTCTGTGCTGAATTTAACGCCCAATTGAAGGAGATGATTAATAAGTTTCGGACCTTTTTTTACCATAAACGCGACAGCTTTTTTATTATTGTGATAACTACCCGCTTTCATTGTGTCTTGTATATGTTTGTTAAAATCATCCAACGAATTCAAAACAGCCGCTATACCGCCTTGAGCGTAGTTTGTGGTTGAGTCCATCATCTTTTTTTTGGTCACCACTAAAACACGTCCTTTTTGTGCCGCGTTGAGGGAGAAATTTAATCCGGAGATACCTGATCCGACCACAATGACATCGTACGTATTCATGAATATAAGATTGATTGCTCGTTCCTGTATGCACATTACCGTAGCCGAGCGTCGGTTTGCAATTTATTTATTTCTTTGGTAGCTTTAACTGCGCTTACAACGCTTCAACTATGGAAAAACCAGAATTAATATTGCCCGGAGGTTCGCCTGAAAAAATGAATTTTGCGTATCATTACGGAGGAGATACCGTGTATATGGGAATTACCGGTTTTAGTATGCGATCTCGCGTTAATGATTTTACTCCGGAAAAACTTGAAGAAAGTGTTGAGAAAGCACATAAACAAGGGAAAAAAGTATATGTGACGACAAATATTTTCCCGCATAATTCTAAGATAGATGCCTTTCGCAGGCATATCCAATGGCTTGCAACCGTTAAGCCCGATGCTTTGATTGTTGCTAATCCAGGTGTCTTTGCTCTTGTTAAAGAAGAATACCCCGATGCGAAAATTCACATTTCCGTGCAGGCAAATTCAATGAATTATAAAGATGTGCAATTTTGGTACGATCAGGGTGCTCGTCGCGTTGTTCTCCCACGGGAATTAAGTCTTCAGGAGATTAGAGAAATTCATAAGAACGTTCCCGAAATGGAATTGGAAGCGTTTGTTCACGGTGCTATCTGTGTTGCGTATTCGGGTCGTTGTTTGATGTCCAATTACTTGACCATGCGTGAATCAAATCAGGGTATTTGTGCCCAAAGCTGTCGCTGGAAATATAATATTTATCTTGAAGAAGAAAAAAGACCGGGGGAGTATATGCCTCTTGAAGAAGACGATGATGGAACATATTTTTTTAATGCGCGCGACTTATGCGGACTGCCGTATTTAAAAGAACTCGCCGAAGCGGGTGTGCAGGGATTTAAAGTTGAAGGTCGTTCAAAATCGGTGTATTACCTTGCAACGGTTGCTCGGATATATCGAATTGCCATTGATAATTTAATGGCCGGTAAAGAATATGATCCGGCTCTTATGGATGAACTTCTTACTATCGGACATCGCGGTTATTCACCGGGATTCCTTACCGGAACGTATGATGAAAATGATATCCACTATGAAAAAAACGAACCGATTCAGTCACATAAATTTGTTGGTGTTGTCCGAACGGTAAAGCGGCATAACGGTGTTCAACAGTGTGATGTTGATATTCGTAATCGTATTGAAAAAGGAACGAAAGTACAGGTTATTACTCCAAAAACCGTCTACAGTACGACAATTGAGTCGATGTATGATGATGAGGGAGAGGAAGTGGATGTTGCTCACGGCGGTGCGGGAATCAAGCGCATCACCTTTAGCGATGAGGTTCCGGAAAAGGCTATTATTCGACAACGTATTGAAGACTAATCCCAAAAGGAAACATCCTGCCAAACGTTGTTTAATTGTTCTCCAACGCCGGAGAAATCCGGAACGATCCCGACAACAAATTCTTTCAGTGCGTTAACGTTTGTTTGCAACGCCTGAATGTTTTGGTTAATCAGATTGAAGATATACCAGCCCGCCAGTGCAAGAATAATAAACGGGAGGAGATTAATAAAAACATGAAATACCGTACGCCATGTTTGCGCGCGGTGTTCTTTTTTCTGTAAAGATAAAAGCTTTTCAAGCAGTTGATTGTTTTTTTTCAGAAGCTCAATAAGTTCCGGGTCGTGCATGGGAAAAAGTAATTGATTATAGTTCCATAATAATCTTTTCTGCCGTTTCTTCAAGAGATAGATGGTTGTCGTTTTTTATAATAAGATCGGCGGACGATTCATACAGGTCTTTTCGTTTTTCCCATACGTGTTTCAGTTCTTCGCGCAGTGAATGTTTTTTTGTAAGCGGGGGACGGTAATGAGACTGCTTAATTCGTTTTTCCAATGTGTTCAGATCGCACGAAAGAAATACTGTTTTACCGTTGGTATGTAATTTTTTTCTATTGTCTTTATCGAGTATAACTCCACCGCCCGTTGCAAGCACCATATGCTTTTTTTTCGTATAATTGCGGATGATGTATTTTTCTTTTTTCCGAAAATAAAACCAATTGTTACGTTTGACAATATCCGGTATGGAAAGTCGTTCTTGTCTTTCAATTTCACGGTCGGTATCAATAAACCTATATCCCAGTTTTCGTGCAAGTGCTTTCCCAATGGAAGATTTTCCGCTTCCCCTCATACCGGTAAGGTAGAGATTGGGGATGTCTGTTTTCTCTATAGCAATACCCAGTTTTGCAAGATCTTCAAAGAAGCGAGGATAGGTTTTAGCGGTACAAGCAGGGTTAAGTATGTGTATATCGGGAAGTTTTGTAGCGCATAGTGCCATGCACATTGCTATGCGATGATCGTTGTAGGTTTCTATAAGAGCATTGCCGTGCATCCGATCGGGATTACCGTGAATCTGTAATCCATCTTCTGTTTCCTGTATATCTACACCTATTTTGCCGAGTTGCGTGCATAACGCTTTCAGTCTGTTCGTTTCTTTGTATCGCATATTTCCTATATTGTTCAATACTGATTTCCCGTCAGCAAAACTGCATAAAACAGCAACAGTCATGGCCGCATCCGGCATATGATTCAGATCTATTTCTCCCAATGGTGTAAGCGGAGCACCTTTTTTTGGCGGCCTCATTTTTTTAATAACTGCGGTGATGTCTTGATCGGGCTGTGATGATTTTTTATTAATATTATCGAGGGGAATACGAACGTCATGTAACGCCTCAAGCGCATAAAAATATGACGCCGATGATGCATCTCCTTCAATGCGATATTCCTGTGGACGGTATTTTTGGTTAGCCGCAATATGAAAAATCTTGTACTGCTCATTAACTGCTTTAATGCCAAAATCTTCCATGATTTCAAGCGTCATATCAATGTACGGTTTTGATGTAAGTTCATCTTCTATGGTTATTGTTACGTCATTTTGAGCATAGGGCGCGACCATCAACAGTGCCGAGACATACTGACTGCTGATTGTTCCCGAGAGCGTAACGTCTCCGCCGCGCAGAGCTCCTCCTTTTACGGTGAGGGGAGGGCACCCGTTCTTTTTTACGGTACTGATTTTCACTCCCATAGTGCGAAGTGCTTTGACCAAATCTTTAATGGGGCGTTGTTGCATTCGATTATCTCCGGTGAGTTTGATTTTTCCCGTATGAAGACTGGCAAGCGCTGTTAAAAAACGCATTGCCGTGCCCGCATTTCCTACGTACAAGGGAGCACGTGGTTCATGAAAGATACCGCCCGTTCCTTCTACCATCAAGTGATCATCTTTGGTTTTTTGTATGGTGACTCCCAGTTGTTTGAGCGCACCTATCATGGCGTTTGTATCGTCACTGTAGAGCGGATGTTTCAGCAGGCTGGTTCCCTGTGCCAGTGATGCAATAATAAGCGCTCTGTTGGTGAAACTTTTAGAGCCGGGGATAGTAATTGTTTGTGGCGTTATGCGCCCTGACTTTATGTGTGTTTTCTGCATGCTTTTGTTATGTCTTGATTGGAAATTGATGTTGATAGATGGGCTTTACCAAGTTTGGTTGCAACAACGAACAGTTTTTTATCATTTTGCATTTTTTTATCCATCTTAATGC
>CAZPFH010000046.1:0-3319 GCA_964585825.1 uncultured Candidatus Peribacteria bacterium | reverse complement strand
TACATTGCTAAAAGAAGCAGGGAGTTTTGTTGGAAGTCCGTATGTTTTGAGCAGTTTTTTTATGGTTTCCGCACTTTTTTTGCTCATCCATTTTTTTGAAACCGCAATTGTGTTGATAATTGACATGCCGATAGCGATCGCCTGTCCGTGCTGCACCAAGTAGTGTGATTGTTTTTCAATTGCATGGCCGATAGTGTGTCCGTAATTGAGTAATTTCCGCGTTCCGTTTTCTTGTTCGTCAATCTGTACTATTGTGCGTTTTATGTGAATGCACGGAGCAATGAGTTTGCTTATTGCCTTTGTTTCCGCTGCAAAAAGTCTTTCTTTGTTTTTTTGTAAAAACGTTAAAAGAGAAGGCCTCGCGATAACACCGTATTTAATGATTTCCGCGAAACCGTTCCGCAATTGCTTTTTCGGCAGTGTTTGAAGATATGAAGGTTTTATATAAACCGCTTTCGGATTGTAAAATGAACCGATAAGATTTTTACCCCACTTTGTATCGATCCCGGTTTTCCCTCCAACAGAAGAGTCAACCATGGCAAGCAAGGTTGTTGGCATGTGAAGATAGGGAATGCCCCGCATATAGAGTGACGCAACAAAGCCTGCAATATCTCCAACGACGCCGCCTCCCAGTGCAATAATCCCGTCATCTCTGTGGAATCCTTTTTTAAATAAAGCGTCGAGAAGGGTTTGAACCGTCTTAAAATTCTTATGTTTTTCTCCCTGTGTAAACGAGATAAGAACGGTTTCTATACCGGCTTTCTTGAGAATTTTTTGCACCTTCTCTCCATACAGTTTTTTTACTTTTGAATCGGTGATAATGGCATATCGCTTTGCCCATTTATTTGTTTTAATATCGACAATCAGTTTTTTAAGACAATCATCACCAATAACAATGTTATACGATTGAACTGTTTTGCGTTTTACGGGGATGATTGTTCGTTTCATGACCGGTTGGATTAGAGGACTCTGCCCACCACCTTGGCTATTGGCTTGATTTCTCGCATCATAGTATCAAAAACGTCAGGTAACAAGGCTTGTTGTCCGTCACATAACGCTTCTTCAGGTTTCGGATGGACTTCTACGATAATACCATCCGCGCCGCAGGCGATTGCCGCTTTTGCCATCGGAGGAATTAAGTACGGTTTTCCCGCACTGTGACTTGGGTCAACAATAACAGGCAAGTGGCTCAGTTTTTTAATAATCGGAACAGAGGTGAGTGCGAGCGTGCTTCTGATTTCCTGTTCAAATGTTCTGATTCCTCGTTCGCACATAATAACGTTGGGATTTCCGTTAGCCATAATGTATTCAGCGGCTAAAAGCCACTCCTTGATTTTGGCCGACATACCACGTTTAAGTAAAACCGGCTTATCAACTTTTCCGAGTTCTTCCAAAAGGTTAAAGTTCTGCATATTTCGTGCACCAACCTGCAAAATATCGGCGTATTTAGCAACAAGCTCAATATCTTTGGGGTTCAACACTTCGGTTATGGTTGCCATTCCTTCTTCTTCTCCCACCTGTTGTAATATTTTAAGACCTTCTTCTCCAAGACCTTGAAACGAATATGGTCCCGTACGTGGTTTAAATGCGCCACCTCGCAGTATTTTCGCACCGGACTTCTTACATGCTTTAGCCGCTTTGCTTACAAATTCATACTTTTCCACGGCACACGGCCCGGCCATAATTTGAATTTCATCTCCGCCAATTTTAATGTCATCTTTAACGGTGATAACCGTGTCTTCAAACTTTGTTTCACGGCTGACCAGCTTATAGGGAGGCAAAACAAGCATGGCATCACTCACTCCCGGCATGGATTTAATATGCTGTTTGTCCAAAATACGTTCATCGCCAATAACCGCGATAACCGTTCGTTCGGTACCGTACAGCGGCATGGGCTTAAGTTCTTTATCTTTTATTTCCGCTATGATGGTGTTTATTTCATTGTCCGTAGCGGTCTTTTTCATTACGATTATCATGTCGTTTTTTGTTAGTGTAAGCGCTTGCAATAAATGAGCAACGTCATAAAATGTACCAAAGTGAAGTTGATTTGTAAATGTCATCTATAAGCGCTATTCTGTCTGTGTTTGTTAACCGTTGACCCGGTGAAAAAAGAAAAAATCTTTTCGAAAAAAAATGTGCGAATTTTAAAGGAAATTGCAATTTCAGATTTCAAAGTGCGTTATCAGAATTCATTGCTCGGCTATGTATGGACGTTAATAAAACCGCTATTGCTCTTTGCGGTTTTGTACGTAGTGTTTTCCGTTTTTATGCGATTTCCGGTTGAGAATTACCAATTGTATCTTCTTTTAGGTGTTATTATTTGGAACTTTTTTGCCGAAGCAACGTCAATTGCACTTCGTTCCTTTGAAACCAAGCAATCTTTAATTACAAAAGTGTATTTCCCGAGAATTATTGTCGTTATCGCTTCCACGCTTACCTCGCTTTTGACCTTTTTGCTTAACATGATTGTCTTTTTTGTATTCCTTATAATCAGCGATATCAGTTTTTCGGCAAATTTCTTCTTTATGGTTGTTTATACGCTTGAACTGTATTTTATTATTTTGGGAACATCGCTTATTTTATCAACGCTTTACGTGAAGTTTCGCGACATTTCGCATATATGGGATGTTTTATTGCAAATAGGGTTTTGGATAACGCCGATTATTTATCCGGTTACCATGGTGCCGGAAGCTTATCATAGATTAATTTATTTGAATCCGCTTGCGCGTCTTATTGAATATTCCCGTGCGATTTTTATTCTGAATCACGTGCCCGCCGCTTCTCTTAATACCGTTTTGCTTATTATGACACTGCTTATTATGATTGGTGGTGTCGCGGTTTTTTATACACAGGAATCATCTATTCCGGAAAACATTTAAACTATGGATTCTCTTATACATATCAACAATGTACATAAAACATTCCGTATCCCACGGGAAAAAAGGGACACGTTAAAAGAAAATATTGTCCATTTTTATCGTCGTACGGGGAAGGAAGATTTTCATGCATTAAAGGATGTAAATCTTTCCGTGCAGCCGGGTGAGTTTATCGGTCTTATTGGTAAAAACGGCAGCGGGAAATCAACGTTGCTTAAAATTATGGCTCGCATTTACAGGCAGACCAAAGGGCAGGTGCATGTTCACGGAACAGTTTCTCCTTTCCTGGAATTGGGAATAGGATTTAACGGCGATTTGTCGGCACGGGAGAATGTTTATTTGAACGGCATTATTCTTGGCCTTAGCCGAAAACAAATCGATAGCAAGTATGATTCCATTGTTTCATTTGCCGGCCTGGAAACGTTTATGGAAATGAAATTGAA
>CAZPFH010000045.1:6660-8204 GCA_964585825.1 uncultured Candidatus Peribacteria bacterium | reverse complement strand
CTGTGACCACCCCGTCCGACCGTACAATCTATGACCGTATCTCCTTTCTGTAGATTTGCATACTTTTCAACAGTATCGATCAATACGGGCTCGTGTCCGTGTTCACTTTGCTGCAAGGGTTTTTTCAACGTATTCATTCATCAATTGTTCAAAACTTGTGCACAACATGTGTATAACTTTTTTGATCATTCGATCACGCCTTTAAATTAAGGATAATTGGCGCCAGTGTCAATAATATTACAATTTTTAGAGTAAGTTTTGTGTTCCAAGGGCGATTCAAATGCACAACTAACCTTATAAAATAAACAAAAGTTTGTAAATAACATTCATCTTGTTTCATTGGTAACTTATTGTATAATTTTTGTATACAAAATTATTATTTGGATTTTCTAAAGCTCTGTGCTAAAAGGAATGTAGGAATATAAAAATCTTAAAGTATAAAAGTTTTGAACATACCTCCTGAATACATTGTTTTTTTGTCTTCTATGCTTCCGGTTACCGAGCTTCGCGGAGCTATCCCTTTAGGCTTTGCCATGGGCCTTCCGGCAGAAAGTGTGTTTATATGGGCTCTTGCAGGTAACATTTTACCGTGTTTTTTCATCCTTTGGGTACTTGGCCCCATTTCTAATTTTTTAATGCGTTATTCTACGTTTTTTAAACGGTTCTTTACAAATTTATTTGATAAAACTCAAGCCAAACATCAAAAAAATGTTATTAAGTATGGACCGATCTTTTTAATTATTTTTGTCGCCATTCCGCTTCCCGGTAGCGGAGGATGGACGGGCAGCCTGCTTGCATTTCTTTTTGGATTCAAATACTGGAAAGCCATGGGCTATATCGCGACAGGATTAACTATGGCAGCATTAATAATCACCTTAAGCATTAATGGTGTTGTAGGACTTTTTTAATTAAACTTTTATATCCCCTCTCACAACAACTTCTTCAACAATGTCGTATATGGAAGATGGTTCTTGAACACCGATGAATCCTCCATCGATAACAAGGTCGGGTTGCATTGATCCCGGAGCTGTTTTTAACTGCGTAAAAAAATCATTAATATCATATGTTTCCATCTTTCCTGATAAATTTGCACTTGTTGTAGTAATCGGATGTCCTACTTTTTTCACAACATGCAATAAGCTCTCGTAAGACGGATTGCGTAAACCAACCTTATTAATCCCTTTACAAAAAAATTGCGGCAATGATCCATCCCTCTTTAACAAAAAGGTATAAGGACCCGGCCAAAATTTTTCAAACAACTCCTCCGCTCGAGAATCCACATCCGCCCATCTTTTTGCATCATCTGTATCGACCACAATAATACTTACCGGTTTAAATTGATGCATGCGTTTAATCTTATACAGCTTTTGAAGCGCTTCTTCATTAAATATGTCAACAGCAAGTCCGTAGCATGTTTCCGTAGGATGCAGTACGACACCCCCCTGTTGAAGAGTACGTACCATTTCCTCCTCAACCGTACTACCCCAGTTTTCTCCCTTAACTGTCAATCGTTTCATACGCATGAATAATAAATTGATTTGACC
>CAZPFH010000045.1:4129-6650 GCA_964585825.1 uncultured Candidatus Peribacteria bacterium | reverse complement strand
CACGCATTCTACTACGCTATTACTATGCGTGCAACGACCTAACCTTTTTAATTATGAAACCAAAAGTAGCCATCAACGGATTCGGACGAATTGGACGGCTTGTTTTTCGTATTAATCTTGAAAGAGATGATATCGACATCGTCGCAATAAATGATCCAAGCCCGATTAAAACAATGGTTCATCTTGCAAAGTATGATTCAACATACGGCCCTTTAAAGGCTGATTTTGAAATCAAAAGTGAAGAAGAGCTTGTTGTTAACGGAAAATCAATAAGAATCACTCACGACAGAAATCCGGAAAATCTACCATGGAAAGAGCTTGATATTGATATTGTAATTGAATCAACAGGAGTTTTCCGTGACAGAGAAGGTGCTTCAAAACACTTGCAAGCAGGAGCAAAAAGAGTGTTAATCAGCGCTCCGGGTAAAGATGTTGACCGAACATTGGTAATGGGGGTAAACGATAATGAGCTTCATGCTGAAAAAGATCTTATTATTTCAAACGCTTCGTGTACTACAAACTGCATTGCCCCTGCGGCTAAGGTTTTAAATGATGCTTTTGGAATCAAAAAAGGTCTTATGACAACAATCCATTCTTACACAAATGATCAAAATATTCTGGATGCAAAACATAAAGATCTTCGAAGAGCGCGTGCAGCAGCAATTTCAATGATCCCTACGACAACAGGAGCCGCAAAAGCATGTGAACTTGTACTCCCTGAGCTGAAAGGAAAGTTAAACGGAATGGCAATACGTGTCCCAACCCCTACGGTCTCACTTGTTGATTTCGTTTTTGAAGCAGAAAAAGATATTACGACCGAAGAAGTAAACACGGCACTAAAAGCTGCAAGCGAAGGAGAATTAAAAGGAATTTTGGGATACAGCGAAGAGCCACTTGTCTCACGTGATTACCAAGGATCACACTATTCTTCCATCGTAGACGCACTTTCAACAACAACAATCGGAGGGAACATGGTAAAAGTAGTGCTTTGGTACGACAACGAATGGGGTTACTCGGAACGCGTTATTGATCTCACCCAAAAAATCGGGAATCAATTGTAACGGCGTATTTACTAAAAACTTAGACGGTTAAGTCAAAAAGGCTCACTTTGAATATTACGGTGAGTCTTTTTGGTACTGCATTATAATTCCTCAACCGACACAATCTGATCCGGATTGAAATGCTTACCTATTTCTTCAACCCCTATGCTTATGTGTGCCGATACCCCTCGAACAGTATACTCATCTCCATAGCCTTTCACTCTAATTCTGGAACCTTTTTTAAGTCCCAGTTTCTCCAATAAAATCCACTTTTGATAATAATGTTTGTTTGCAAAATCAGAAAAGTTCATCACTTTGGTTGTCAGCTGATTAGCTTGTATATATTTTCGATATCTGGCATACGCAAGATGTTTTACTTTTGATTTCCTCCATAATTCAAGCTTAAAACCAACCTGTTTTTTTGCATCAACAGACGCCTCGGGATTTTTTGAAAGCGTCAAATGGATAACCTTTTTAACGTCATCAACAAGATCATGTATGTCGTCGTCAAAATGAGGCAATAAAGACTCTGAGAGCATATTGTTTGCCTGCTCCTCAAACATTTCGTAAAGCGTGTTGTCTTCGGGGACCGCATTCATAGTAAAGTGTGTGTAAATCCTATTATTGTAGCATAATTCAAGCTTTTTTAAAAGCGTGCCCATATTACTCTCTTTACATATCTTGTCAAAAAAAATTAGCACTGTATAATGTCATGTGCTAACACGTACCTATATGTCAGACGATCGAAAGCAAAAAATATTACAGGCAATCGTAAAACACTTTATAAAGACTGCCGAACCGGTTGGTTCAAAAACCATACTGGTCAGTTATAGTTTTCACGTAAGCCCTGCCACAATTCGAAACGATATGGCATCGCTGGAAAAAGAAGGACTTATCTTCCAGCCATATACATCTGCAGGTCGTGTTCCAACCGACAGCGGCTATCGTCTATATATTGATGAAATAGCCGATTATAAAGGGGCGAAAAAAAAGGCGCTTGCCAAACTGGATAAGATACGAAAACAGTACAAAAACGAAAAAATTCGAGAACACATTTATGATGCCGTATCACTCCTTTCACGAGCAACCGAAAATGTTAGTTTTGCAACGCTGCCCGATAACAAACGAACATTTTATCTGGGGTTGTCTAATGTACTGAAGCAACCTGAATTCGCTACAGATAACATACAGGCAAGCCAAGTTGTTGAAGTGCTTGAAAACAATGATAATTTTCGTACGCTACTTGACTCCCTCGAGATAGACGAAAGTATTAAAACTTTCATTGGGAAAGAAAATATACTTGAACAAATTAAGAGTTGCAGCCTTATGGTTACCTATTATAAGAAAGACGATTATAAAGGATATATAGGAATATTGGGCCCGACACGAATGAACTACACTTTTAATAAAATTATACTTGAAGAAGTAAAAACGCTTTTCGAACAAAAAAAGAAACTTTAACATCCCCTTACTATGAACAC
>CAZPFH010000045.1:353-4119 GCA_964585825.1 uncultured Candidatus Peribacteria bacterium | reverse complement strand
AAAAAACGATAAAAAGGAAAAAGGTAAGCTACCGAACAAAAGCCAAGAAGAGCTCGAAAAAGCACAACAGCAAATAGAAAAGCTCACCGAAGCGGCAAAGCGATCAATGGCTGATTTGCAAAACTATAAAAAACGAGCCGAAGAAGAAAGAAAAGAGTTTGCACGATTTGCTTCGGCAAATGTTTTCATGGAAATATTGCCGGTATTTGATAGCTTTGAAAGAGCACAAGAACATATGCCGAAAATAATACAGGGAAATGAATGGGTGAAAGGTATTCAAAGCATTATCAAGCAATTCGAGCAAATCATGAAAAAATTCCATATCAAAAAGATGAAAACGGTTGGTGAAAAATTTGATCCAAATAAACATGAAGCAATTGCACAAGGCCCGGGAGAAAAAGATATTATTATCAACGAACTTGAAACAGGTTACGAAATGGATGGATATACATTGCGCGCAGCAAAAGTGCGTGTCGGAGACGGTACATCAGAAGTTGATCAAAAACCCGATCAAGACACAAAAAAAGAGTGATTTTGACTTGACCCTCTTACATTAGCACTCTATAATAGAGAGTGCTAAATTTATTAACTTACTATATTATGGCTAAAATTCTAGGAATCGATCTTGGAACAACGAACTGTTGTATGGCTGCTATGGAAGGTGGCGAAGCAACGGTTATACCAAATGTTGAAGGCGGGCGAACAACCCCTTCAATGGTTGCGATTAAAGACGGTGAACGTCTTGTAGGCGTTTCAGCAAAACGACAAGCGGTAACAAACTCCGAAAACACTATTTTTTCTTCAAAACGCTTTATCGGACATCTCTTCGAGGAATCAAAAGAAGATATTAACAGAATGCCGTTTAAATGTGCGAAAGGTAAAAGCGGTGAAGTTGAATTTGTCCTTGATGGAAAACAAAAAAGACCCGCTGAAATTGCTGCGATGATCTTGCAAAAATTAAAAGCCGATGCCGAAAAATATCTTGGTGAAGATATTAAAGAAGCGGTAATAACCGTACCGGCATATTTTAACGATGCACAAAGACAAGCAACAAAAGATGCCGGAAAAATCGCGGGACTTACCGTCAAACGTATTATTAACGAACCAACCGCAGCCGCACTCGCCTATGGTATCGACAAAAAAGGTGGCGATAAAAAAATAGCGGTATACGATCTGGGTGGCGGAACCTTTGATATCTCCATTCTGGAAATTGCAGATGTCGAAGGTGAGAAACAATTTGAAGTATTATCAACAAACGGAAACACACAACTTGGCGGTGATGATTTTGACCAAAAGATAATCGACTGGCTGGTAAGTGAGTTTAAAAAAGATCAAGGTGTTGACCTTGCAAAAGACAAAATTGCACTCCAACGCCTCAAAGATGCTGCTGAAAAAGCAAAAATTGAATTATCTTCACAACATGAGACGGAAATTAATATTCCGTTTATTACTTCAGATAATAGCGGACCAAAACATCTTAATATTAAATTAAGTCGTGCAAAACTCGAAGATCTCGTTTCCGACCTTATACATGCAACCGTTGACCCATGTAGGAAAGCAATGGATGACGCAAAAGTTTATCAAAGTGACATAGATGAAGTTATTCTTGTCGGAGGTATGACAAGAATGCCTGTTGTTCAGAATAAAGTTGAAGAAATATTTGGCAAAGAATCTCATCGAGGTCTCAATCCCGATGAAGTAGTTGCTATGGGAGCTGCAATTCAAGGTGGAGTTTTACAAGGAGATGTAAAAGACATTTTGCTTCTTGACGTAACGCCTCTTTCGCTGGGACTCGAAACGCTAGGAGGTGTATGCACCACGCTAATTGAGCGAAACACAACAATTCCGACTTCAAAATCACAAGTATTTTCGACAGCAGCTGACAATCAAACATCTGTTGAAATTCACGTATTACAAGGAGAACGCCCTATGGCAACCGACAATAAATCTCTTGGTAAATTTACACTTGATGGCATTCCACCTGCACCGCGCGGCGTACCACAGGTTGAAGTAACCTTTGATATTGATGCCAACGGCATCCTCGATGTTAAAGCAATGGATAAGGCAACCAATAAAGAACAACATATCACCATAAGCGGCTCATCAAATATTTCAGAAGACGAAATCGAACGCATGAAAAAAGAAGCGGAGGCGCATGCCGCTGAAGATAAAGAAAAGCAAGAAGCGATTGAAACAAGGAACAAAGCCGAAAGCCTTGTACTGCAAAGTGAAAAAACATTAAAAGATGCCGGCGACAAAGTAAACGACGATGTCAAAAAACCTATTCAAGAAAAAATCGACGCTTTAAAGAAAGTGCTTGAAAACAAGGACGCCAAGAATGATGAAATTAAAACGGCGTACGAAGCGCTTTCGGAAGAAATTCAAAAAGTTGGCTCTCAAATGTATCAAGCTGCAAGTCAAGCCGAGCAAGCAAAAAAAGATGCTGAAGACGGCGTAAATGTTAAAGAAAATCAAGGTGATAAGAAAGAAGACAAAGAAGATGTTGTAGAGGGTGAAGTGGTAGATGAAAAAGAGAATAAAAAAGACGATAACGATTCAAAGAAGAAATAGATTTAACGCATATCACCTACAATTAAAGGCGGGAGATTATAAACCCGCCTTTTTGTTTATATGCAAAATATGGTAAACTTGCGTGTGGTTTAATATACATTTTTATGCCAATTGTTTTTACTCTAATCAGTCTATTTTTTCCTCGCATTGTTATTCTTATTTTGTGGGGTGCAACAGGATGGTTTAATGGGCTTTTTGATACATTTGTCTGGCCAATCTTGGGATTTCTATTTATGCCATACACCTTTCTTTGGTATAGCGTAATTCACCATTGGTTTGGAGGAACATGGGGATTTATTCCCGTTACAATGTTAATTATATCCATTCTTTTTGACCTCGTAGCCCTTTCACGCATAGGTAGATAATATATTTTATGAAACAAGCAATAAAAGTTGGGTTAAGTTTTGGCTTAACCTCAGGGATAATTAGCACTCTCGGTTTAATGGTCGGGCTAAATGCTGGAACCGCATCGGAAATGGTAGTCATCGGCGGTATACTTACTATTGCAATAGCCGATTCAGCAAGTGATGCCCTTGGCATTCACGTTTCTGAAGAATCTCAAAAAAACAAGACACCGCGCGACGTCTGGATTTCAACGCTTGTTACTTTTGGGGTAAAATTTCTTTTCGCGTTGAGTTTTGCCGTTCCAATATTGCTAACAGCGTTACCGCAAGCCATTATTATAAGTATTGCTTGGGGACTGCTCCTGATTGCAATATTCAGTTATTACATTGCAAGCAGTAGGGGAGAAAATCCGTGGGCCGCAGTTGGAGAACATTTACTCATCACAATCTTGGTCATTGTTGCAACAAACTTTGTCGGTGATTGGATCTCAAAAATCTTTTCTTATTAAACAATTAATCCGCTCAGCTTATGATTAACGTCCAAGCCGGTATTAAATATTTTTTCTTTGTTGTCCTCGGTTATTTATTTTTTTTAATCATACAGCCCTTCTTACCTGCCATAGTTCTCTCGCTCGTATGTGCCATAGGTTTTTTCCCGCTACTGGAAGCCCTGCAAAAAAAAGTAAAATTAAATAAAACACTTGCAACAACAAGTGTTTTCATTATAACCATTATCTTTATAATCACTCCTCTCGCACTTTTAATGGGGCTTATTGCCAAACAAGCAATTGTTTTTGCAACCGGACCTGATCTTCAAGCCTTAATTAAATTTGTTAACGAATTCGAATCAA
>CAZPFH010000045.1:0-343 GCA_964585825.1 uncultured Candidatus Peribacteria bacterium | reverse complement strand
CAATTACTATATTCGACATAACAATTAATCTGGAAACTGTGAAAAACAGTTTATTGGGAGCACTGGGAAGTATAGGTCAAACAGCTACAATTCTCGGATCGGAAATTTTCGGCAGACTACTTAATATTTCGTTTCAATTCTTTGTATTTTTATTTTTATATTTTTTTCTCTTATTGGACGGAAAAGAATTTGCAACATATTTAAAAAAGATTTTTCCATTCAGTAAAAAACAAAATAATATTTTCTTTCAACGTTTTAATCACGTTGCTCAAACAGTTTTTCGCGGCAATCTTTTAGCTGCACTTCTTTCAGGCGTTGCAGCCATAATCGCTTTCGAATTATT
>CAZPFH010000044.1:4550-8369 GCA_964585825.1 uncultured Candidatus Peribacteria bacterium | reverse complement strand
AAAAACGTTAAGACACCTGTTTATGTAGCAAAAAATCGTGAACTGATTGGCGTTATCGGTATAGCAGATTCGATAAAAGACTTTTCCAAAGAAGCTGTTATGATGCTTCGAAAAGGAAATTACAAACTAAGCTTGGTTACGGGTGATAATAAAAAAATAGCCGAGCACATTGCCGAAACTATACGAATTAAACGCATAATGGCAGACTTAACGCAGCATGAAAAAACACAATACATCGCTGCATTGCAGGAAAATAATGATACGGTTGCCTTTGTTGGTAACGGTATTAACGATGCACCGGTTCTTGCACAAGCCGATCTCGGTATTTCATCCGGTGTGGGAAACAATATCGGACTTGAAAGATCAGACCTCACAATTCTAAGTGATAACCTTATTCACGTTGATAAAGCACTCAGCGCCTCGAAAACGGTTTTCACCATGATAAAGCAAATGTTCTGGTTTTCAATGCTCTACCACTCAATAGCAGTCCTGCTTGTTTCCGGGCTTAGCTATCCAACATTTAATACGATCCTCCATCCAATTTTCGCCCCTCTATTTATGGGTATCTTCAGCTCTTGGATGCTTCACAAAATCAGCACTATTAAAGAAAAAACTTCGTTCAATTTTTAATTGCTAATTTTTAAGCACCTTCGCGTATTCAAGTTCATAGATATGAAGAAACGCAAGGAGTAAATTAAGTATAATCGGACCATAAATTATGCCTTGCAAGCCAAAGACCATAATCCCTCCAAATACCGCAAGGAAAGTCAGTAACGGATGTACCGGAGCCCTTCCTTCGATAAGGTAAGGACGAACTAGATTATCAGCCGTCCCAACAACAAGCACTCCCCATAAAAAGAGTCCGGCTCCACCAATATGATTCCCGCTAAAAAACAAAATAAGAGCGGCAGGCAACCAAATCATAGCAGTGCCCACAAGTGGAACCAGTGAAAAAAGCGCAGTAGCTGTCGCCCAGAAAACAGGATTGTTAAGACCAACGACAGTATAACCTATACCGGCTAAAGTACCTTGAATAACAGCCGTAAAGAAAATTCCAAACAACATGGCCAAACTAACCTCTTTAAACTTTTTAAATATGGCCTTTTCATGTTTTTGCGGTAACGGACTCAAATCCATCACCTTTTTAATAATTATTTCGCCATCTTTAAAAAAGTAATACAATGCAAAAAAGAAAATCAAAAATGAAATAATAAACCAAATTATATTGCGAATAAATCCAAGAACATTATTAATCTGATCACGCAGAACCTTTACCATATTTTGTGCCGCCGAACTTATTTGCCCCACAAAATCAAAATTAATATCGTTAATGTTAAAACTTTCGCTATTTACAATTGGAGCCATTTTTTGAAATTGATCATACACAAACGATCCTTCTTCCCATGCCAAAAAATCCTGTATATATCCTTCTTCTTGAACTTTTGTTGAGATGTTATTAAAAGCATCAATCCCTTCGGAAACCAACAGGGTTGCAAACAAACTTAATGGAATCGCAATCACCAGAAGCGTAAATAAACAAGAAATAAGAGAAGCGACCCTCCCACGACCGCCAAATAATTTTTTCAACCTTCTGAAAATAGGATAGAAAATTGTAGCAAAGAAGATGGCAAAAATAAGTACCGTAATAAATGGTGCGTAAAGCCTGTATAATCCATACAGCAATAAAATAATGACTGCCAATAAAAACCAGGCTGCAAAATTCGGCAAGGTAAGAGATATTTTCTTTTTCACACTGCTAAAGGTTAACAATTTAACAAATGAATGATTCGCTTTATATTATAACCATTTTTTCCTTAATAACCATAGTTGATTATAAACTCACGCATTATATCGTAAAAATTTTTCAAGTCTTTTATCCGCACCCATTCGTGTTCAGAATGAGTATTTCCTTTTTGCAATCCGGTTATAATAGCGGGAATATTTTTGCGTGAGAAATGAGCTGCATCGGAAGCACCAAATTCTTTCACATATGTAATGTCCCCGTCAACATGTCCATCGGCAATACGCGCATACCGTTTAATCCAAGTATTTGATTTTTTAATAATAAAAGGCTCAGATTGAAATCCTACATCAAAATTACTCTTGGTAATTTTACGTATTTCCTCGAAAATCTTTTCAAATTTGTCAGACTTAGGATAGCGAATATCCAAAAACATTTCGGCATAATCCGGCACTTGGTTAATCTGGTCTCCCCCATCGATTTTATCAAGTGTCATTGTTGTCCCGAAATGAACATCTTTTGCTTTTGGAATGACACGGCGAAGATCTTTATAAATATCAAACAAATTTTCAATAGCGTTGATCCCTTCCGCCGGCCTTGATGCATGCGCTGTTTTTCCTTTAGCGTTTACCTTAATATGAATAGCACCTTTTTGTTGAACAATGATATCCGATAACCCCGAGTTACTATCGGGAATTATAGCCACATCACACCCATAACCTCGTTTTTCAAGCAAATAGCGCGTACCATGCTGTCCTCCAATTTCCTCATCTGTTGTCAGCATCAATCCGACCGATGGTTTTTCTTTTCGCCTCAAAAAATCGAGAAACAATTCCATCATAACGGCAACAGCACTTTTCATATCTCCGGCACCTCTTCCATACAATCTCCCCTGTTGTTCATAACATTCAAAATCCTCTTTTTCACCGGGTACAACATCAATATGTCCTACCAACATAATTTTCGGATCCATTGTCTTACGATAAGTCGCAACCAATGACCGATGAAAATTTGAAGAAAACTCACGCAAAAAAACACCGCGCTTATCCAGACGTTTCATGCAGTAATAAAAAGCTTCCTCCATAATGTCATGCTTTTCATGAACCGATTCGAATGAAACCAATCGTTTAGTTAAATGAACCAAAGCCTTTTCTTTATTTATATGCGCCTGCATAAGTTGTTTTGCTCGTTCCCATAAATTTCGAACTTCCTGCTGTTTCTCGCGTGTTTTTGAATTTGGATCAACTTGTTTTACGATAATTATTTGTGTTTTTCCATGAATACACGGTGCATGATTAGCTACAATAATACCTTCCCGTTTCCCATCCTCATTTACGAATTCAAGATTGTTTTTGCGAAGAAACGCAACAAATTCGGTTAAACTCATTGCCTTGGGAATGGCAAAATTGTTATCCGAAATCCATGCAATATCATCACGACGTGATGAACCAAACACATTATGCAAAATAAGAAGTGGATGAAGGGATCCGGTTATTCTGCAATTCGGGTCAAGAGGATATGCATGTAACGACTTACCTTTTTTACATACTGCAAGATCAAGTCCGCACACCCCGTACGCACCCGCCTCATCAACCCAACGAGTATAGGCTTTTACCACATCCCAGAGTTGATCCGTCCAATATCGCTTATCAATCGGCCATATGTTCCCCAGGTGAATATGCGCATCATCTTTATTGCCCTCTTTTTCACCAAAGAAACATTGTTCAGAAAGTCCCAGAAGCGTTACTTCGGGGTCCCCTTTTTTCTTCCCTTTGCGAACATTCATAACCACTCCCGGTGCAGATACAATATGCCGCAACCGTTCTTCAACGATAACACCTTTTTTATAGTCTTTTTTTTCAAACTGCTCATTGATAACTTTTCTTAAATGTTTTTTCGATTTAATAAATTCAAGACCGATACCCGAAGCCGATCTGGCCTTTTTTACCAACAAACGATCATGCTTTTTTCGCAATATATCGTATGCCTTAAGCACCTCATCTTCCGAATAACAAATAATGCCGTCAGGCACACGTATGTTTCTTTCCTTTAATTTTTTAGTAATAGTTATACCTTTA
>CAZPFH010000044.1:0-4540 GCA_964585825.1 uncultured Candidatus Peribacteria bacterium | reverse complement strand
CACACGTTGAGGAAGCCGGATATGAAATATGATCAAATCCAAGCTTTTTAATACCTTTAATAAAATCGTCCAGATCCTTTGAACAAATAAAAGGAAGTATGACGCTCACACGATTAAGTACATCGGCAATGCGAGTTTCTCCCTGTTTCATTTCACGTTTTAATTCACGCAAAAGAGCTTTAAATGTATATGGCTCGCCCGTCATATCGATATCAAGTATTTCAACATCCTCTTTACCTATCAATTTAATCTCCTGTAAATAATTAATATTTTCCTCAATATCGTTTTTGATATTTTTATCGATAACAAAAATATGTTTTCCTCCTCCTTCAAGAGCCCCCATACATCGTCCGGTATACAGCGGTAAACCGGTAAAACTGCCGCCAATTTCCTCTCCTTCAATATTAATCACTTTAAGCATTGCCTCCTTTTTATTCAGAGGACATATTTCATCCAGACTTTTTTTATCGGACGGGACAACCGCCAACCACGAGGGCAAATCCGCATCAAACGAACATGTAGAGGGCTGAATGTCTTTTGTATCTGAGTTTTTTCTAGACATGAAAAAAAGCGGTTCAATCAATATATGCGTACACTCTAAAAAAAAATTTCTATAGATGCAATGGCTAAACGTTTTTTAACACCTTGTCGGGAACAACAAAACGCCATTTTTTTTGAGTATTTTTCTTTATACCGATACGGGGTGTTTTTTGGGCGGGAAGAGTAATGCCGCCGTCCGCAATATAGAGCATGCGTGACTTACACGTGTCTATATCGTTATGCTCACGTGTAATGCCAAGCGCTCTGCATAGTTTCCCGGGCCCATCATGATGTTCACCCGGGTCGATTCTTTTAACACCCCTAATTAAAACCGCGGCGGGATATCCTTCTTGTTCCGTGGTTATATTCAGACAGTGATACATCCCATAAATTAAATAAACATAGGTATATCCCGCCGGTCCGAACATGGGAGCGTTACGCTTTGTTTTCCCGCGTGCTCCATGGCTGGCCGGATCTTCACCAAAGTAACCTTCGTTTTCTGTAATTACAGCTTTAGTATCGCCAAAAACAAGGACTTTACCAATGAGTTTTTCGGCGACTTCAAGCGTTGGTCTTTCAAAAAATGTGCGAGGTAGTCTTTTCATAATATAAAAATGGCTGGGGCGGAGGGATTCGAACCCCCGAATCGCGGGACCAGAACCCGCTGCCTTACCACTTGGCTACGCCCCATGAGTATCATGTGTATCTCCTGAATTAATTTCCGAATTAATAATCGCTTCAACCTTATCTACACACTCTTTAACCTTATTATTTAAACTCGGAACCTGATAATTGCAAACTTCACCACCTTTGGCAAACTCTTTCTCGGCACTTTCCATTCTGCGTTTAATCTCTTCTTCAGGCAATTTACCACGTTTTTGAATTCTATCAATCAAGTCTTGCTTATCGGGAACCGTCAAAAAGATAGATACTACATTCTCTTCGGGCAAAGCCTCTTGAATTGACTCACACCCCTGCATATCAACTTCACGAATAACGGTTCGCCCTTCCTTTAAAGCCTCCATAATAGGCTTTTTCAAGGTACCATAATATTCCTTATTATGAACAATGGCATATTCAAGCAACTCCCCTTCCTCTATCATTTGCTCAAAAGTATCTCTATTCACAAAGTGATAAACCCCTCCGTCTTCTTCACCGGCACGCGGTTTTCTGGTTGTTGCCGATATGGGATAATCGAATTCGGGTCTTCGCTTTTTTAAATGAGCGATAACCGTACCCTTCCCCACACCGGAAGGACCTACAATAAGAAATAATATACCCGGTAAATGCTTGTTCATATGCGTTTCTATAATAAAGCCCCCTTATTATAGGCATTTAATGGAAAAAATCCAGCATTAAAGCATTGAAACGATCCTATTTTACTGCTATAATGAATAGATTTAACGATATTTGAAAACCAAAATAAAAAAGCCGGGAGAGAGCGGATTATGAATTTTTTCATGATCTTCCCCTCCTTACTTTTCGATGGCAGCCGGCTACTGCCACCTTCAAAAGTAGTCTCCTTTTCACCCCCTTAATTGGGAGCGAAAATGGCAGGTTCTTTGCACAAAAAACAAAAACAAACGAAACAAAAATTCGTTTCATCATATCCTCGCGATTGATGACAAAAAAACAAAAACACAATAAAAGACGATGGTGGTAACGTCATAAAAGAATCCATCCAAAGAACGGTAGGGAGCTGGTCTCTCAAATTCTTAAGAGACCAACTGATAACGGGCCCCTTAGTCGACCCTGTTGTCACCGCTCTTTGATCTCCTGTAATCTCAGGGATAGTAAAAAATCCCCGATACGATTGCACGAGGGATTATAGAGCAATACGTTGAGGCGCATGTCTCACCTCTGCTTCTTCCCACTTATTTCGTGGCCTAGCATGTGAAACCGGACGTGCGCCTCTTATCTTTATTTTATTATTTACGCTTTCCCCAAGGTTTTATTCCCCTCTTTCCATACAGACGAACACAAATCTCTCGCTTGAAGAGTTGTACAATACTTATCATTATAGATACAACCATCAGCATTCGTCATAATTCCCGGTTTATTAATAGTAAAAATAACAAATAATACCATTTTGCAAACCCTTCTTACCTTGACGGTCAACACCTCATATAATAAGATTTAAGAAGTTCTAAACCAGATTTTATGGCATCAATTCTTATACTTTTTGGCAGCACAGGCGGCAACACCGAACTCGTCTGTGACGAAGTTTCGCATATATTGAGCGCGAAAAAAAACAAAGTCATTATGCAGCGTGCTGAAAACAGCTCTCCCGATGAAATGGGGAAATACGATCTTTGTATTTTAGCTTCATCAACATACGGACAGGGGCTTTTGCAGGACCATATGCGCGCCTTCATTAAACGCTGCTCAGCAAAACATATCCGCAATAACACCTTCGCCGTTATCGGATTGGGAGATAACAAGTATAATACCGAATACATTATTGAATCGGCAGCTATTCTTGAAAAGACCGTGAAAGATAATGACGGGACACTGCTCTCTCCAACACTTCGAATTAATAAAACTCCCGTTCCTCACCTGGAAACCAGAGTGAAAAAATGGGCCAACGACATTGCTAAACACCTTGCATAAATGGAAAGAACAATTGTAAAAATAGCCGGAGAAAGCGGCATGGGCCTCCTAAGCAGTGGTAAAATCATTGCGCGAGCCCTTAAAGATCTCGGGTTTTATATGACTGTCGACCGAGAATACCCATCATTAATTAAAGGCGGCAGTTCAAATGTACAAATAGAATTCGCAACGCATGAAATACGGGCATTATCAAGCAAAGCCGATATAGTGGTTGCATTGGATCGTCACGGATTAACCGAACATATACCGTCAATTAAACGCGGGGGTATTTTGATACACGGTTATGAACGACACGAATTGATTCCGGATTTAAAGGCACAAGCAAAAAAACGTAACATCAAAGTCTTGTACCTTCCCGCCCGCAAGATAGCCAAAGAGCTCGGCGGCAGCAACCTTATGGTAAATATGGTCCTGCTTGGCCTGCTATGGAAAGTACTGGGATTCAAAAAACAAGAATTGGAAGATGAAGTAACAAGACAATTCAAATCGAAACCGAAACTTCTTAAAATCGATCTCAAATGTATTGATGTCGGATATGAGGCGAAAAGCATTAAAAAAATCCCTAGTTATACAATCAAGCGAAACGAAAAAGTCCCGAAAACAATTCTTATAGACGGCACGGAATCACTCAGTTTGGGAGCTATACACGCCGGCTTAAGAAACTACTACATGTATCCGATGAGTCCTATCAGTGGCGTTCTCACCTATCTTGGGAAAACATCACACGAAACCGGCATTGTTGTAAAACAAGCGGAAGATGAAATAACCGCAATACAAATGACGATAGGATCAATGCATACGGGGAGCAGATCACTGGTCGCAACGTCGGGCGGCGGCTTTGACTTGATGACTGAAAGTGTTTCAATGGCTGCTATAACCGAAACTCCTCTTGTGCTTGCACTGGGGCAACGGCCGGGACCGGCAACGGGACTGCCTACTTGGACGTGTCAGGGAGATCTCAATCTTGCCGTATATGCCGCGCACGGAGAATTTGCACGAGCGGTACTTGCATGCAGCGATCAAGAATCATCATTTGAACTTATTCAACATGCCTTCAATATTGCCGAAACGTATCAAATACCGGTTATTGTGTTAACCGAAAAAGAAGTGTTGGAAAAATATTCAACAGTGACTCCGTTTAAACAAAAAACCATACCGATTAAGCGAGGATTGGTAACTAAAAAAGCGGAGCTTGAAAAACTAAAACCGGAAGATCGATTCGCACTCACCAAATCGGGTATTTCAAAAAGATGGCTGCCCGGTTCAAGTAAAACATTTTATTATGCAAACAGCGATGAGCACAAACCGGACGGCAGAATAACGGAGGAAGCAAAACCGGTTGCGGATATGGTTGAAAAAAGACTAAGAAAAGAAGAAACACTCAAGAAAA
>CAZPFH010000043.1:0-8401 GCA_964585825.1 uncultured Candidatus Peribacteria bacterium | reverse complement strand
CTTTGCAGATGCCAAAAAATCAACTTTATCTTCAAGCCGTCCTATTGTTAGTAAAATATTTTTTTTCGGCAAGGTAAAGCCGACGGATATCATTGCTTTAAGAAAGGCGCGCTGTAACGTTTCACCAAAACAAGCTACTTCCCCGGTGGAAGCCATTTCAACTCCCAAGACGGGATCGGCACCGTGAAGTCGGGAAAATGAAAATTGTGGTGCTTTAACACCCACATAATCCAAATCAAGCGTTTTGTAATCATTTTTTATTAATGCCGGATCTTTTTTCATATCAAGCATTGCTTTTGTTGCAATTTCAATGAAATTATATCCTGTTACTTTTGATGCAAACGGGAATGATCTGCTTGCTCTCAAATTGCATTCGATCACTTTTACTTCATTGTGTTTTGCTATGAATTGAATATTAAAAGGACCGGAGATAGATAGTTCGCGTGCAATGCTTTTTGTTATCGCTTTAATTTTTCTAATAGTCTGTATATATAATTTTTGCGAAGGAAGTACGATTGTTGCATCTCCGCTGTGTACGCCTGCATGCTCTACATGTTCACCGATACTCCATATAATCAATTTTCCATTGTGAGCGACTGCATCAATTTCAATTTCTTTGGCTCCTTTCTCAAATTTACTGATAACAACCGGTGCGTCCGGAGAAACCGCGGCTGCACATTTAAGAAAATCGGCAAGCAGTTCTTTATTGTGTGCTACGCGCATAGCGGCACCCGAAAGAACATACGATGGGCGAACCAATACCGGATATCCAACTTCTTTGGCAAATGCAAGAGCGTCTTCTATTTTCACAAGCTCTTTCCATTTTGGTTGGTCAATATCCGCACGATCAAGCATCGCAGAAAAGGTGTGTCTGTTTTCCGCACGATCAATATTGTCCGGATCGGTACCAAGCACTTTGACGCCCGCTTTTTTCAATTTTTTTGCAATATTGTTTGGTATTTGGCCACCTGTTGAAAGAACGACGCCATGTGGTTTTTCCATTTCGTATATATCCAAAACACGTTCGACCGATAATTCATCAAAATATAATTTATCGGAAATATCATAATCCGTTGAAACAGTTTCCGGATTGTAATTAATCATAATAGTTTCATAACCCGCTTCTTCAACGGTTTTAAGAGCGTTTACG
This sequence comes from uncultured Candidatus Peribacteria bacterium, assembly GCA_964585825.1. Taxonomy (GTDB): domain Bacteria; phylum Patescibacteriota; class Gracilibacteria; order UBA1369; family PNNO01; genus PNNO01. The sequence goes on along the minus strand of CAZPFH010000043.1, from coordinate 7,251 downwards.
CAACACCAGTCAAATTCAACAGACGATCCTATGCTGTATGATCCTGAACCAAGAATAATAACACTTTTTTTCTTTGCGAAACCGATATCGTGCTTGTTTCCATGATAGGTTAAATAAAGATAATTTGTTTGTGCGGGATATTCTGCAGCCATAGTATCTATTTGTTTCACAAACGGTATAATTTTGTTTTTTTGTCTTTGCTTACGAATGGTTTGTTCTTTTTTACCGACAATAGTTGCAATTTGTTTATCCGAAAACCCGTGTTTTTTTGCTTTTAGCAATAACTGCGGAGATAATGTTTTTTTCTTTAGCTCACGCTCGGTTTCGATAATTGTTTTGAGCTTTTCAAGAAACCATAAGTCTATTCCCGATAAGTCATGTATTTTTTTGACCGGCCATCGTTTCTTGAGTGCCTCTGCAATTGCTAAAATACGTTTAGGTGTAGGGACAGCTATTTCTTTCTCAAGAGCTTCTCGTTTTAATTCAACTTTTTTGTTTGCGGTTAAACCATGAAGTCCAATTTGCAGCATACGCAGACCTTTTTGCAAAACTTCTTCAAAACTTCTTCCAAGTGACATTATTTCTCCGACCGATTTCATTTCGCTTGTGATTTCATGTGAAACACGCTGAAACTTTTCAAGATCCCAACGAGGTATTTTAAGCGCCATATAATCAAGTGCAGGTTCAAAGCAAGCAGTTGTTTTTTTAGTAACGGCGTTTTTTAGTTCTGGCAATGTGTATCCGAGAGCTAATTTTGCGGCAACATGGGCAAGCGGATAACCGGTTGCTTTAGAGGCTAGAGCGGAAGAGCGCGATAATCTGGCATTAACTTCGATTACTCGATAATCTTCAGATTTTGGATCAAGCGCAAATTGTATATTACATTCCCCTACAATGCCCAAATGGCGAATTGTTTTGATAGAAATAGTTCGCAATGAATGATATTCGCTATTTGATAATGTTTGGGAAGGTGCGACAACGATACTTTCTCCGGTATGAATCCCTAGAGGATCAAAATTTTCCATATTGGTAACCGTGATACAATTATCGTCTTTATCTCGTACAACTTCATATTCTATTTCCTTCCAGCCTTTTAAATTTTCTTCTACCAATACCTGCGGACTGTAAGCAAACGCTTTGTCCAACATTTTTTTCAGTTCCGTTTTGTTGTCCGCAAAGCCGGATCCTTTTCCGCCGAGTGCAAATGCGGCACGAATAATAACGGGATATCCTATACGTTCAGCAGCTTGCAGCGCTTTTTTTGTTGTAGTACACGCAATGCTTTTTGGCATTTTAACGCCGATCGTTTGTAATTCTTTATTGAAAAGTTCGCGATCCTCTGTGTTTTGAATCGTTTGTACGGGGGTGCCCAAAACTTTCACGTTATGTTTTTTGAGTATCCCTTTTTCAAAAAGTTTCACACCGCAATTTAACGCTGTTTGTCCACCAAATGCGAGTAAGATACCATCCGGTTTTTCTTTTTTAATTACTTTTTCGACAAAATATGGATTAACCGGAAGAAAGTATACTTTATCCGCAAGATCTTTACTGGTTTGATTGGTTGCGATATTAGGATTAACCAAAATGGTTTCAACCTTTTCTTCTTTCAGTGCTTTAATTGCTTGTGAGCCCGAATAGTCAAACTCTCCGGCTTCTCCTATTTTTAGCGCTCCGGATCCGAGAACAAGTACTTTTTTGGGTAATTGTTTTTTCTTAGACATCTGATACAAGGCGATATTTAATGATAAACTTTGAATAATCTTCTTGGAATTGCTTACCGTAATTACTGCCATTCACATCAAACAACTTCACGTTGCCGGGAAGTATCTTCATAACTTTCACCTTATCGTTTGTTTGTTTGTTTTTCCAAATTTGTCCTACCTTGGGTTTACTTGTCATGATGATAAATGGTTACGGAAATCGTAAACGATATTTTGTTTATTATGTCAGATTTTTTAGAAAATAACCATAATAAGTAACGGAATCAGTATAAATCCTCCAAGAAATTTTAGAATATTGCGTTTTCGCATCTTAATACTATGTAGAGAAAGATAGCGTGTAATCTTGTAAATCAATGTTGTTCCATAGTCTTTAAAAATAAACAAAATTCCAAAGCTGGACATGAGCGTGAGAACAACACCACCTGCCACGGCGTAACTTTGAGCATTAACAAATGAGGCCAATAAAACATCAATAAAGGTTCCCATATTAGTTCCAATAAGATAAGGAACGGCCTGTTTTAAAGTGATAATTCGTGCAATTGCGAGAGGAACCATAAGAGTTACCAGAAGCGATGCACTTGGAATAATAATGGTAAGCCCCAGGCCGATCAAAAAAGCTTTCCAGTAAGTGCCCAGATATTTTTCCATAATGGCGCGAGCGTGTCTTTTTCCACCCAGAAATACGAACATGCTTTTACCTACTCTTCCCAAGCTGAAAATAAGAAGGAAAATGCCTATGGCAAATATTAGAATAAGCGGATAGCGATCCATAAATAGCAAGTTTTTAACCGGATCGGTTATTACCGATAAGATATCCGGAACGCCTTGTAGAGTGTCAAAGGATTGCGCCCATTGACTAACTGCTTCTCCCGCTGTCGTGAAAAATCCCGTAAAAAACTGAATAATAAAGACGATAACAATAAGTAAAGTTGAATATACGACATTTGCAAGTCCAAGTTCAAAACCATGACGCAAATGCCAATGATGATCGGTTTTAATAACCAACGATGCCAGCACGGGCGTTACGGAATTACCAAGAGAAAGGCCTAGTAATATATAAAACGCAGTATCAAAAGTAATGACATGTGAACCAACAAGCGTATTTGCCAAAATGGCAACAACCGAAGCTGATTGAACAACAATAGAGGTAAACCATCCTGCTCCGAATGCGCTTGCAGGACTATCAATTGTTGCCGTAATAAAATCAATGGTTGTTGAGCCGAGGGCGATTGTCACATCTTTCAATAGGATAACCGAGAAAATAAACAAATAAATAACTCCCGCGAGCTGAAGTCCGTTAATGATTTTTCGTCGTCTCGAATATACTCGTTTTTCAATAGAAATGAGTTCTAGGCGAGCTTTTGCAACTTCTTTTTCGGTAAGACTTGTGGCTACAATTTCCTTTTTAATTGCTTCTTTATCTATTTTCTCATGTTCTTTCTCAAATTTTTCATGAAGCTTATCTTCTTCTTCATCAATTTCTTCATGCCGCCTTTTCTTATTTTTGTAGATAAGCTCCTTTGCCTTTATAAGTTTGCGTTTTGCATGGGCTTTTAATGCACGAAAAGCACGGCGTTTCTTTTTTAAGTCTTCTTTGAGATCCTTTTTTTTGTCAGGGTTATTCATAGGCGACTTTAAGTCGTAGCTGATTTTTTTTGTATCATTCCGAAGGTATTTCCTTCAGTATCTTTTACAACGCAGTTCCATCCTATCCCTTCAATAGGCATTTTGGGCATCAGAATACTACCACCGAGTGATTCCACTTTTGCAAGAGCGGCATCAATATCTTTAACCGAAATATAATTTATAATCGGTTGATCGGGATTGGTTTTTTGTAACATGCCACCGTTTATTCCCGGTTCTTTAGGAGTCCCGTCTTTATCTGTAGATACTGTTTGCACAATATAATAATCATCAAAATCGTCACCGGCTGACGTGATTTCCCATCCGAATAATTCTTTATAAAATGTTTGTGCTCGTTTCATATTTTCTACGGGAATTTCGAAATGAACCGGCGTGTGTGATGTATTCATGTGCGTGAAGGCTAGAAAATTATTTGTAGCCAGTTTATATAACTGGCGGAGAGGGGGGGATTCGAACCCCCGCGGCAACATAAGTCACCCTACAGGATTAGCAATCCCGCCTCTTCAGCCACTTGAGTACCTCTCCATGGCGCGATTAAACCACCGTTTAGTCTACTTAGTAAGCGGAAAAAAGTAAAGCTTATCATTTATAAATCAACTACTTGCCAACATTAAGACAATAGGCTAGGATACGTAGGCATTCTTTGTGTTTCACGCACGGTGGTAAATGTGCACAGTTTGCTTGCTAAAGATTGAACATAAACGAAGAATGCAACTATTTATTTCAATTTATAAGCACGTACTATGGCTAAAAAATTATTTGTCGGCAGCCTTGACTGGAATACGACAGAAGATGAGCTCAAAGCGTTCTTTGCGGAACTTGGTGAAGTAGAGGAAGCGATCATCATTAAAGATCATATCGGACGATCAAAAGGGTTCGGTTTTGTTACCTATGCTGATGAAGCTGCTGCTGAAAAAGCAATTGCTGAACTTGACGGTAAGGAACTTGGAAAACGAACTATTGTGGTAAACGAAGCAAGACCAAAAGAGTCGTAAGATACCCGCTATATATATACAGAAAAAGAGTGGAATAGGTGTGCAATATCCACTCTTTTTTTATGATTGCGTGGTTGATTATTGAACGATAAGTGAGCCTTTTTTATCAATGTCGACATGGACGGTTTTGCCGTCGCTGACTTTTCCTTCAATAATGCGAACCGCCAAAGGATTTTCAATTTCTTGTTGAATAAGGCGTTTTAACGGACGTGCGCCAAAATCCGGATCATAGCCTTCTTTTGCCAAATATTTCAGGGCTTTCTCAGAAACTTTAAGCGTTATATGTTGTTTTTGAAGTCGTTTGCGAAGCTCTTCAATTTGTATCTTTACGATATCTTTAAGATTTTCGCGGGATAACGGGTTAAAGATAATCGTATTATCGATTCTATTGAGAAATTCGGGTTTAAAGTGTTTACGCAATAAATTGTTTATTTTAATATCGAGTGCCGATTTTTCTCCTTTAAAATTAATAATTTCATCGCTGCCGATATTTGAAGTTAAAATGATAATCGTATTTTTAAAGTTTACGGTGCGTCCTTTTGCATCGGTAATGTGACCTTCGTCAAGAATTTGCAGCAAAATGTTAAAAATTTGCGGGTGCGCTTTTTCTATTTCATCAAATAAAACGACGCTATATGGTCTTTTTCTAATAGTTTCGGTTAATTGCCCTCCTTCGTCATAACCTACATAACCGGGTGGTGATCCGATTATTTTAGAAACACTGTGTGCTTCCGTGTATTCACTCATGTCAAGACGGGTAAGAGCTTTTTCGTCGTTAAACAGAAATGCGGCAAGCGTTTTTGCAAGCTCTGTTTTCCCCACACCGGTAGGGCCGAGAAATAAAAATGAGCCCATAGGCCTGCTTTCTTCCGAGATATGTGCTTTTGATCGTCTTATTACATTGCTTACAGCTTCTACCGCGCGGTCTTGCCCAACAACTCTTTTTTCCAGTTCCTTCTCCAAGTTTAGCAGTTTTTTGCTTTCCGATTCGTTAAGTTTATTAACCGGTATGCCGGTCCATTTGGAAACAATCCCGGCTATATCTTCGGCGCCCACCTCTTCTTTTAACATGCGGCTATCGCCTTGTATTTTTTTTAGTTTTTTTTCAAGCTCCTTCAGCCGTTTATTTTTTTCCGGGATAGTGCCGTACATAAGTTCGGCAACTTTATCGAATTTGGATTCTCGCTCAAGTTTTTGAACTTGAATATTTAATTGATCAATTTCTTCTTTAATATCATGCATTTCATCAATTATTCTCTTTTCGTTTTGCCATACCATTTTTAAAGCATCGAGCTTTTCTTTTTTTTCCGCAATATTTTTTTCGACTTCCGCCAATTTTTCTTTTGCTGATTTCTCTTTTTTTAATGCTTCTTTCTCTATTTCCAACTGCATTACTTCACGTTGCAACTCATCGATTTCGCCCGGTGAGCTTTCCAAATCAATTTTTAGCACAGCGGTTGCCTCATCAATCAAATCAACTGCCTTATCGGGTAAAAACCGGTCCGTTATATATCGATTTGAAAGTGTTGCCGCTGCAACAATTGCTTCATCCAGTATTTTTACACCATGAAAAAGCTCGTATTTTTCTTTAATGCCGCGAAGAATAGCAATTGTTTCTTCAACGGTAGGTTCATTTACGTAAATAGGCTGAAATCGTCTTTCAAGCGCAGCATCTTTTTCAATATATTTTTGATATTCTTTGAGTGTGGTTGCGCCAATGGTGTGAATTTCGCCACGTGCCAAGGCGGGTTTTATCATGTTGGAAGCGTCCATTTGCCCTTCGGCAGCGCCTGCACCAACAATTGTATGTAGCTCGTCGATAAACAAAATTACTTTTCCTTCTTGTTTTTTGATTTGTTTTAGGACGGCCTTAAAACGTTCTTCAAACTCTCCACGAAACTTTGTTCCGGCGATTAATGCGCCAAGATCAAGTGCCAACAATTGTTTGTTTTTAAGACTTTCGGGCACGTCTCCATTAACGATTCGATTGGCAAGGCCTTCAACAATAGCTGTTTTTCCGGTTCCGGGTTCTCCAATAAGAACCGGATTATTTTTTGTTCTTCGAGCTAAAATTTGCATCAAGCGACGAATTTCTTCGTTTCTGCCAATGACGGGATCCAATTTCCCTTGCTTGGCAAGATCGGTATAATTTTGACAATATTTTTCAAGTGCTTGAAATTTGCTTTCCGGGTTATCATCGGTAATTTTTTCAGAACCTCTAAGATCATTGATAATGGGTTTTATTGTTTTGGCACTTAAACCATGTTCATGGAGTATTGGAGCGACGTCGTTTTTTGTCTCTGCCATAGCTAGCAAAACATGTTCAACCGAAATATATTGGTCTCCCGCTTTTTGTGCTTTTTTAGAGGCTTCGGTGAAAATGGTTTTCATGGAATTTGAAACAACCTGACCGGCCCCCGTTACGGTTGGAAGATTATTGAGTTTTTTCTTTAACGATTCTTGCAAAGCAGAGCTGTTTACTTCAAGCCTTTTGCACAAAGGGTCGATAAGCGTTCCTTCTTGATTAAACATTTCATGCGCCACGTGCAATTCCGTAATTTGCTGATGATTACGGGAAGCCGCTTCTTTAGCCGCATTATTGATAAGCTCTTGCGTTTTAACAGTAAAATTATTCCCTATTTGCATAATAAAAACATTATTTAACAAAACTAGCACTCTTTATAATAGAGTGCTAATTGTGTCTTGTCAATATTTTTTACTCTTTGTTGTCTTCGGGATTATCGCTTAAAAGAGCTTGAATACGCTTGTTGACAACTTCAACGTTTAACGCCAAGCTTCGATGTGTTTTATGATCATCTCTATCATATGCATGGCGCATCGCTTCGAGAAATTTTTTTTCTTTGATAAGCTCGCAGAGCGACATTTCGCTT
>CAZPFH010000042.1:0-8951 GCA_964585825.1 uncultured Candidatus Peribacteria bacterium | reverse complement strand
TTGCGCGGAGCGCAAAGTTCAGTGCAATGGTACGATTATTTTACCATTGCTACTGAACAGCCGATTTTTTGCATTCCGCCGAAGGCGAAACTTCTAAATTTTCAGAAAGAAAGCGACAATTTTCCGCGCGAAGCGCGGCTTTGCCCAAAAGCGATAACCATTTAATGCTTATGAAGTATTTTCTTTATGCTCGCAAATCAACGGATGAAGATGACAGACAAGTGCTTTCAATAGAGGCACAAGTTACTGAGTTGCATGAATTTGCCCGAAAAGAGAATCTTGAGGTAGTTAAAGAATTTGTAGAGAGCAAAACAGCTAAGGCCCCTGGAAGACCTGTATTTAACAGCATGATTAAAGAGATTGAAGATTGTGAAGATGTGGGAATTTTAGCGTGGCATCCTGACAGGCTGGCTAGAAATAGTATTGATGGAGGCAAAATCATCTATTTAATTGATGAGCAGAAGATTAAATCGCTAAAATTCCCGACCTTTTGGTTTGATAGTACTCCGCAGGGCAAATTCATGCTTAATATCGCTTTTGGGCAAAGTAAATATTACATTGATAATCTTTCAGAGAATATTAAACGTGGCATACGCCAAAAGTTAAGACGTGGAGAAATGCCCGGCCTCGCTCCGGTTGGTTATTTGAACGAATTAAGACACCATACAATCGTTAAAGACCCTGAAAGATGGAAGGCAGTTCGCAAGTTGTTTGAGGCGTATGCCACTAGAGATTATACCCTTGAAGATTTACAAAAATTGTCGCTTTCTTTGGGCTTGGTGAGCCGAAGAACTGGTAAAGCTCTCGTCTTAGCAAGGATAGATCATATGTTACGCAATCCGTTTTATTACGGAGTTTTTAAACATAAAGGAGAGCTTTACCAGGGAAGCCATGAGCCAATTATCTCTAAAAAGCTCTTTGACAAGGTGCAGCGGGTAGTAGAACGTAGAGGTAAGCCACGAAAAGCAAAAGAAATTAAGGCTTTTGCTTTCCGTGGACTCTTTACATGCGGTGAGTGCGGGCGGGCGGTTACTGCTGAAAAGAAAGTCAAACCGTCCGGCCGCACTTATATCTACTACCGCTGCACCAAAAAGAATCGGGTGTGTAATCAAAAGTATCTGGAAGAAAGAAAGCTGGTAGCTCAATTAAAAGAGCTTTTTAGAGAGGTTTCCATTCGCGAAAGTTGGAAAGATGAAATGTTGAAACAATGGGAGAAGGATTATAAAGAAGCTCAAACTTCCTCGTCCTCTTCCTCCGCTCCTCTAAAACAGGAACTCAAACAGCTTGAAGAAAAGCAGATGAGATTACTTGATACCTATTTAGACCAAACCATCACAAATGAAGAATATACAAAAGCCAAAGAGAAAATCCTCAATAGAAAAATAGAAATAAAAGAGAATTTAAAAGAAAACGGCGGAAGAGGACTTCATTGGCTCGAACTCTTTCGCGAATGGATTATTTCGGCTCACCAAGCCATCAGCGTAGCTGATACTGAAAATTTAGAAGAGAAACGAAAGTTTCTACAAAAAATCGGCGAACTTCCGGCTCACGGGGCAAAAGGTGGCTTGCCAACTGGGTTTTCCGTGGTCTGCGGCAGCCAAAAAATCGCAATTTCTCGAATGGAGCGGGTAACGGGACTCGAACCCGTCTCTTCGGCTTGGAAGGCCGACATAATAGCCAACTATACTATACCCGCACTCTTTTCTCATCTATAAGGGAAATGCAAAAATCATTATAGACAATTCCCATAAAAATTCAACTATTTTTATGTTAAATCAAACGTGTCACCGGGCGCAGGCATTTCAACATTCTTGTAGCCGCTTTCAAGGAGCACATCTTTAAATTTAAATCCCTGATCTTTTTCACCGTGGACAAGGAATATTTTTTTAATCCCTTTAACGTGTGAAATATAATCAATTAAATCGCTCCTATCGGCATGCGCCGAGAAGGCGTCTATCGTATAGACATCGGCGCGCACATTATACGAATCTCCAAAGATATTCACTACTTTTTGACCTTCCTGCAATTTTCTCCCAAGAGTATGTGCCGCTTGATAACCAACAATCAGCACCGTACTTTTATGATCTTCCACATTATTTTTCAAATGATGCAAAATACGACCAAACTCACACATTCCCGAAGCCGAAATAATAATACACGGCCCCTGATAATGATTAAGTTTCTTCGATTCTTTTACATCACTAATATATTTTAACCGGCCAAAACCAAAAGGATTCAAACGATTATCAATAAATTCTTTATATGTTTCTTTATCAAAACATTCCGGATGTGCGGAAAAGACTTCGGTAATATTGCCCGATAAAGGACTATCAACAAAAATAGGGAACTCCGGAATATCACCGTTTTTTAAGGCAACATTCAATCGATAAACCACTTCTTGCGTTCTTCCAACGGAAAAAGCTGGAATAATAAGTTTGCCGCCCTTCTTATACGTATCGTTAACGATTTTAATAAGTTGCTCATCGGCATCAGTCACAGATTCATGAAGACGGTCCCCATAAGTACATTCAGTAAGGTAATAATCACATTTCGGCAATACCTGGGGATCTCGTAACAACGGTATGTTTTTTCGTCCCAAGTCACCCGTAAAACCGATGTTGGTTCGCTTATTTTTGTCTTTTTCATAAACGATCAAGTGAACAACCGCCGATCCCAAAATATGACCTGCATCATAAAAACAAGCCGCGACACCATCTTCAACAACAAACGTGCGTTCATATCCTATTCCATATAATTGATTTAACGCCGCTTTCGCATCTTCAGTGTCGTATAGCGGTTCAACAAGAGGTTCATTTCTTTTCGCTTTTTTCTTATTTATATATTCCGCGTCACGCTCCTGAATATAGGCACTATCAAGCAACATATAGTGACATAAATCCCGAGTCGCATGGGTGCAAAAAATAGGTCCTTTAAAGCCCTTCTTAACAAGCAAGGGCAACAAACCGCTGTGATCTATATGAGCATGAGAAAGAACAACGGCATCAATATCTTTGGGATCAAAACCAAATTCACGATTTTTTTTAGCTGCTTCTTTTCTCCGACCTTGGAACATACCGCAATCCAAAAGAATCTTCTTACCATTTACACTGATAAGATGTTTTGATCCGGTTACCTCTTGGGCGGCACCAAAAAATTCTAGTTTCATAATGTATAAAGTTTATATTTCTTTTTATTTTAGCATATGTTTAAGGTTTTTTCAATTTTGAGGGACCTTTATAATCCCCTTTCTTATATCGCTAATATCATCTTTTTTGTACGAACCCCACCGTATAAATTTTTCAAGAAATCGTGTTTTTGCCTCCCCTTTCATTAATTCAGGCTGGCTTGCATCAATCGTGTATGGCAATAAATGGAATTCAATTTCATCTTCATTCAATATAAGAGCAACTCCAAGTCCTTCTTGAGTGTCTTGCGAAAAGTACTGATCAAAAATAAAATTTCCCAATGAATAAAAAATAGGTTTCCCGTCATATATCTCCATTGTTTGAACAACATGCGGATGATGCCCCAGCACAACATCGGCACCTGCATCTATAAACGTATGGCCAAGCATTTGTTTTCGGTCAGTCGGCTGATGAACATATTCACGCCCCCAATGAACGGAAACAACTATATAATCGGTAATAAGACTTAATTCTTCTATCATATCTTCTGCATAAGCGGGATCAATAGGAAAAATCGTGTCGTCAAAACCAATAAACGCTATGGTTTTACCCGCAATATGGCCTATATATGCATTCTCTTCAGCAATATTTTTCGGGTGACCGAAATATTTTATCCCCGCTTCATCAAGAAATCTCATTGTATCGTCGCGACCGGCCCATCCTTGATCCAGGGAATGATTATTGGCAATGCTTACTATATTAATACCCGCATTTTTTACAGCCCAAACAACATCCGGTTTAAAACGAAATGAAATAGATTTTTGTGTTGGGACTTCAAATTCTTTTATCGGTCCTTCGAAATTCACGAAAACAAAATCAATACCGGCAAGTTCATCATTTATTTTTTCAAAAGGGTAATCCAGTCCGTGCTTATCCATAAGCGTTCTAACATGACGATCCAACATCATATCGCCAAATGCCAATAATGTTATTGGAGCCTTATGGGAACCGCTATTGTTATGCTTAAAAAGCCTATATGTTTTATCTTTACCGGCCGCATCAAGGTTCATAAAGTGCATAGTATATAAAAATGATTGCAACGCCGCAGAGCTCTTCAGTGCAAGATCATCAACCGATGAGATATCCTGATGCAACAATGTTCGCTTAAGAAGCGTATCCCGAAGGATGTTAATAGCTTCATGGTCTGAACGTAGCGACGATATCCCGGTTGCAATCAAGACTGTTTCTCGTTTTTTGCCGGCGTAGGCAGCTAAACGTCTTGAAAGTCTGTACGGATCTGACTTTTCATGATTATGCTGGATAACAAGTGGTATAATACGAGCAGAAGAATAGTTTTTATGAATGTCACGCACCATTGAAGTTATACGAATATCTTCCATAAAAGCAGTTTCGTGCGCCTCAACATATTCTTGGTCAAGAAGATCAAGAATTGCCTTTCGGTGCATATGCCGTTCATCAAGCAACGATGTCCGATCAGGATCAATTGTTAGAACACCCCGCGCATCGTACGTTCTATCGGTACCAACAAGGAGCACTATTGTCGAAGGTGCAGGCGACAAATTGTCCGGAAATCCCTCATCTGATTCATATACTAAACCCGAAACGCTATTTGCAGGATCAAACTTTCCATTCGAAAGTACAGAAGCACGTGTTAATGATGCTCCTTCCTCACCTACATATGCCTCGTTTATATATGAACCCACAAAAAGCAACGTTGCAGTTAAGAGCACGCCAATACCAATAATCCCCTTTTCAAATAAAGACGTTTTATGAATTGAGTAAATTGTTAATAATTTTTGCCGTTTCTGCTCGCGTAATAGGATCATTCGGATAGAACAGATTGTCAGTTTTTCCTGAAACGATAAAATCCAAATATGCCTGATTTATATAAGAAATAGCCCAATGGTCGATGGTATCTTCAAACGCCCATTCATCACCGGTGTCCGGCACATCAACACCAAAGGCGAGCATTGCAATCTTTAATGCCTCCGCACGAGTAATATCCCTACCGGGAGCAAACATCGTTTGGCTATATCCTTCAACAATATCTCGTTCCCATGCGGGATAAACCCAATCCACTTGCCAACCTTCAACATCTTTAAAACTAAATTCACTTTCTTCAGGCGGTTCTTCCGGATCAATATTCGCAGCTGAGAGCGCCATTTTTGTTAATTCAACACGATTCACATATTCATCGGGTCTAAACGTTCCGTCTTCATATCCCTGAATTACTCCTTGTACATATAAATTCTCAATATATACACGCCCCCAATGGCCTTCTGTGTCGCTGAATGGTGACTCATCCAAGGGAAGATTCATCGATCCCATATCAATACAAACCATTTCTTCCGTGGAAAATCCTATAAACTTACCTTCTTCAACACACTGTTCAAGTAAATCCGGATCTTGTTGGCACCCGACACTGTTACTCCACAGGTAAGCGTCCGGACAGCTGCATCCTCCGGCATCATAGCTGCCGCCCGTTCCTTCACATAAAAGAGCTTCTTCATCATATGACGGTTCTTGTTCACCATCCATAACATCAACGGTCATTTGAACAAATGATTTATTTTGCGCCGCCCACGGAGCGTCTTCATATCCTACAACATAGGCATGCACTACATAATCGCCCGAAGGCAAATTAAGCCCTTCAATCGTTCTGTTCCAGATAGCCTTTTTACCATCCGGAATATTGATTGTTGTCGCCTCATTACTGCAATTTCGCTCAAACAGCAGTTCGTTATAAACGGGAACCGTATATCCGTTTGAATTAACCGAATATTTAAACATTTCAATGCCGAGCTGACATCCGGAATCAAAGGTTAAAGAAAGCGTATCACCGGTATAATTTTCCAATGAAAAGGTTACTTCAATCGATTCACCCGATGTATATAGAACATCGTTAATTGAAGTTTGTAATCGAATATCTTGATCCGCAGCACGAGTTGCAATGCTAATAAGAAAAATTAATGCACCAATGAAAAGAACATCAAAAAGAACCAGGCTCAGTTTCTTCATCAGTGAGATCACGGAAGATGTTTTTTGAAACATACAATTAAGGTTAGAAGCGCGCCATCCTTAATTGTAACAAAAATTGACAAATAGTGAAGAGAGTTTGCCTATTTTTATTCGTTTTTTTTATATACTTTTTATATATCGCCCGAATACTGCAACATTTTTACGATAACTTTTGCAGCCATACCGCGAGTCATCGGGTCACCGGGATAAAATCTGTCATTCGGTGAAGATTCAATAAGTCCTATCCTGTAAGCATCTTCGATCCACAATGTCATCCAGTCATATACATCGGTATATCGATGAGAATAATGACCGTAACCGGTTGGTCTTCGTCCAAATGAAGCAAGGACAAGCTTAACCCCTTCAACTCGATTTACATAGTTATTCGGCTTAAAAAGACGTATACCGCTGTGCTGCGCACCATATCCTTCGATAATATCCATACGATATCCGGCGTTAACCCAGGGTGCTTGCCAGCTATCAAGGTCGGCAAAAAACCGATTTCTTTCTTTGTCGCACGGCAGCGGCTGAAGATTTGCCGCCATTAATACCATTTTTGCCATCTCGGCACGTGTAACGGGAGCATCAGGTCGAAAACTACCATCACCATAACCTTTTATAATACCTTGTTTTGCCAATTCTTTTATATACCACTCGTAAGGGTGTCCCCCGGTATCCCAAAATCCTTTATACTCATAATCTTCTTCCTCATAGGAATCATTATATCCATCATGGTAATCATCTTCGTAGTCGGGGGTCTCTTGGTAATCGGGTTCGTTCGGCACAACAACTTCCGGACATCCAAACGGATAATTAAATTCACCACTCGGACAATAACAAACATGTCTTCCATTCACCACATCCCATTCGCCACCGGTATCGGTACACATAAAACGAAAGTTTTCCACGCTTAATCCAAATGTTCCGCTGTTATCAACAGATTGCACCGGATAAGGATCAACTTCTTCAACTTCAACCATTCCATAGCCGGGGATATATTCATATGAAGTTGATGCATAAGCGGTAATTGACATACTTGAAACAACAAGCATTATTGCAAGTAAGCCGGTAAATATTTTTGATATACGCATAGGTCGATGATTATATAAAGGGTATTATTAAAACAAATTAACGCATCTCTGTCAAGCTTATTGTTGTGATGCCGCCATGATATGAATTAAACGATGAAGATATATGGCAGTGTCACCTCTGGTAAGAGAATCTGCAGGATAAAATCGTTGTGAAGAAGTCATATCAACCACCCCCAATCCATAGGCAACTTCAACCCATGGAATCATCCATCCGTGCAAATCTGTAAAAGAGCTTTCTTGAATATCTCCCGGATAAATACCGAATGTTGCAAGCATGAGCTTAACGCCCTCTGCACGATTTACGGGGTTATCGGGAGCATAATAATAGGTAAACCCGTCACCACCTGCATATCCCTCAACAATTCCCAACTCAAAGCCGGTATTAACCCAAGGAATATGCCAATCAACAAGATCAACAAAATATTTATCTTTTATATAAGCATCTTCGTGAGGTTCCACACCCGATGCCATCATAGATAATTTTAGTAATTCTGCACGACTTATTGTTTGATCGGGGCGGAAAGTCCCATCAATATAGCCATTCAAAAGCCCCATACAATATAAATCAGCGATATACGACTCGGCGGGATGCCCCTGGACATCAATAAAAGGATGTTGCGAACATGTAACAGCGTTTTTTTCATTACTATCAGCATATGCACCACCCGGCATCGTATATTTGTAAAGAGGGTTTGTCGGATGCGTATATTGATATAAAGGATTACTCGGATCAGTATATTTGTAAGGATTTGTCGGTGTCGTATATCGATATGGATTATCCGGCGTTGTATATTTGTAAGGGTTCGTCGGCATTGTATATCGATATGGATTATCCGGCGTTGTATACTTGTAAGGATTTGTCGGTGTTGTAAATTTATAAGGCACATGAGATGCCGCAATTACTGAAGAAACAGGTATAAGAAAAACAATAAACGCTCCTACAAAAAGGGATATAAAAACTTTTTGTAAATTATTCATAATACGATATATTACAAAGCAGAGTGTTATCTTGCGCTATTTTTTGTAATTTGTCAAGCACATATTACAACTCTCCAAGTACTCCGCCTCCTCAAAGCAATATTTGACATACCTCTCAAACCCTTTATAATTAATCGCCTGTTTAGTAGTCCCGTCAATATTAATCACGATGTTATGTTGCAGCGGCTCTACTTCAGCTGTCCGTTGACATCGTCACAAGGAGGTTTGTTATGAGTGATAATAAGAAGTTACGAATAAACGATATTAGAAGAATTGAAAAAAAGTTGAACGTTTTTTTAATTGAGCTTCGACTAACACACGAAAATCCAACCCAGCGTTTTAACGTGCTTAACAGCACGAATTATACCAAGAAATTCATCGGTATCGTTAAAGCACAAAAACTCTTCTTTGAAGAGAATGAGTTGGAAGAAGAAATCAGCAAACTCGTCCAATAATGTTTAGTGACGATCAACAGATTATTTCGGAGGGTAGGGCACCATATGCGTGTCCCCCTCCCTTTTTTAATAATGATACTTTTTCCCTTCAATAATAGTGCATGCACGATATATCTGCTCCAAAAGAATCATTCGTATCATCTGATGAGTGAAAGTCATACTGGAAAAAGAAAGCAACATATCGCTTGCTTGCATTACCTCATCGGGCAAACCATGCGGGCCGCCAATAACAAAGGTAATATGTTTATTTCTTCCAATTTTTT
>CAZPFH010000041.1:0-9200 GCA_964585825.1 uncultured Candidatus Peribacteria bacterium | reverse complement strand
CTCGTGCTAATTTCGATTTTTTATTTGCAGCATTTTTTTTGTGAATAAGATTCTTTTTTGCTGCAGTGTCAATTATTTTATATGCTTTCGGTAATGCTTTCTCTGCTTCTTCTTTTCTTCCTTCATTTGCTGCGGTAAGTACTTTTTTCATATTCGTTTTCAAGAGACTGCGTAACGGATAATTTCGTTCTTGTCTCTTTTTTGCTTGTTTAACACGTTTTTTTGCTGATTTGATTATTGGCATAGTAATAATTTAGTATTGCTTCTACAGAAATTGCCCATAAAATATAGGTGATACATCCTCTAATGTCAAACCTTTATGAATGCCACTAAGCATCATGGTAAGGAGATTATTTTGGCTTCTGAAAGCAAACGAAGAATTCAGTTGCTCGAAGAGCTCCATATACCGTTTAAATCGATTCCAAGTACTGTTGTTGAACTTTCGTTTGATGAAAGCAAACAAAAACCGGCTGCCTTTGCTATTTCAAATGCTAAACAAAAAGCTAGTGCGGTCGCGAAACAAAAAGAGAATAGTTTAATAATCGGTATGGACACAATAGGGGAGTACAAGGGAAGAGTTTTTGAAAAACCCCGAGATAGAGCTCATGCTCGGGAAATGATACGCTTTCTAAGCGGGACAACGCACCATGTTATTACCGGTATTGCAATTATTGACAGTGATTCGGGGCAATCGGTTGAAGCGGCGGAAACTACAACGGTAACATTTACAGAATTATCTGAAAACGAAATCGAAGCATATCTTGATTTTGGGGAATGGCAGGGGCTTGCTTGTGGATACGGTATACAAGGTATAGGGGCGCTATTTATCGAAAAAGTTGAAGGTGATTATTTTAATGTGGTTGGTTTTCCCATACATCGGTTTTATAATCTTATGAAAAAAATGGGGGTTGATCTTCTTAATATGATGAGGAAGTAAATGTTCTATGGAAATTCCCTTTTAAATAAGGTAAAATGAAAGGGAAATAAAAATAAAAGTGCCGATATGAATGCTCATAAGATTGTAACGTTTATCAAATATACATTGGTGGCAACCGTAGGGCTGACGTGTGATATGACAACGCTCTATATGCTTGTTGAATATGCTCGTTTTCCCGTTTTGCTCGCTACCGCTTTAGCTTTTATGGTTGCGGTAATTATCAATTTTAATCTGCATAAACGTTGGACATTTCACGATAAATCGCACGATTTAAAAAAGCAATTCACCGCTTTTTTTGTTATTTCGATTATGAACTTTATTCTGACGCTTGTGTTTATGTATAT
This sequence comes from uncultured Candidatus Peribacteria bacterium, assembly GCA_964585825.1. Classification (GTDB taxonomy): domain Bacteria; phylum Patescibacteriota; class Gracilibacteria; order UBA1369; family PNNO01; genus PNNO01. The sequence continues at coordinate 7,919 of CAZPFH010000041.1, read as the reverse complement.
TTTTGTTGATCTTGTTCACATTTGGTATGTTATGGCGAAAGTTATTACGGCGACACTGGTTCTTATCTTCAGCTATATCATGAATCGATTATGGACATTCAAGAAAATAAGCGTTAAGGGAAAAACCATTTAAAAAAGATTTGAGTTTACAATATAGTATGCCTTTTTTGCAAAGCCTCTCCGGAGGTTTTTTTCTTTATACCATTACCCATACCATTACCCCTTGACAAAAAAGCTTCACGCACCTATAATCACCTCTAAACTTTGTAATGCTATGCGCTCTTTCTCTTTATAAACAACAGAAACATCATTAATATATGTATATTTTTTACACATTTAAACCCTTTATGTATGTATAAAACAGCACAAATCTTCAAACGCACGGCGGCAACATTGATGTTGATGTCACTTGCTTTGACGCTTTTTGTTGCAAACATTGCTTCGGTACAAGCCGATGTTGCGGCAATCGACAGCTTTGAAGTTGTTCAAAGCTCTTTTAATCCGTCAGAACAATCGGCGGAAATCGATTTTACCCTTAATACAACGGGAAAAGTCGGTTTAGAAATTCACGAAGGCAGTAATCCTATTAAAACGCTTGCAATGCGTCAGGATGTAACTGCGGGAAACCACACTTATTATTGGGATGGAACCAATGATAGCGGCGAGCAAGTTCCTGAAGGTACTTATAAAGCACAACTATTGTTTTACGGCAGCGATTTTGCTTTATTTGCAGATGATATGGTAACTGTCGATTTTGGCGGAGGATCTACTCCTCAACCAACCGATGTTATTACAAATGATTATGCATATCCGCAACAATTTGATCCTCGTTTGGAAATAACGAAAATCTATTTCACTCTTAATGATTCGGTTGATGAATTAAACGTGCAAATTGAGAAAAATGGATCACATGTTGTTACTCTTATTGGAAATCAAAGTAAATCTCCGGGAACATATTATGCGACATGGAATGGTAGAAATAAGCATAATGTTATAGTTGGTGAAGGAGAATACCGTTATGTTATAACTGCCTCGGGAGATTTTGGCAGTGATATTGAATATGGATACATAGCTTCAAGTTATGGTAGCGAAACAGGTGTATCTCCAAACATAACAGGTGACTACGCTTCACCATCGACATTTGATCCGCAAAATGAAAGTACAAAAGTATATTATACGCTAAATACAGGTGCCGATGTGACCGTTGAAATTTATGACGGTTCAATGCTTGTTGATATTTTATTAGATCACGAAGAAGAGACTTCCGGAACACATTCCGTAACATGGGATGGGCGAAATCTTAACGGCGATCTTGTTTCGGAAGATACATATACCTATAAAGTATATGCGGAAAATGCATGGGGAGACGATATGGAGTCCGGTTCGGTAACGGTTGATTACGAATCAAACAACAATACAGTTGTAACACCGAATGTTACCAATACTTATGCTTCTCCTGATGAATTTGATCCGACCGAAGAAGATACAACGATTACCTATACCTTAAATACATGCGCTTATATCACCGCAAAGGTGTATAAGAAATCAAACAATGCATACGTGACGACACTGGAAGAAGTTGATTATCAATGTGAAGGCAACCATTCTTTAAAATGGGACGGACGTGATGATGATAATGATATTGTAGAAAATGGGCAGTACACTATTGAAGTAAGCGCTCATAACAGCAAAGGATCTGATAAAGAAGAAGATACTGTAACTGTTTATGATTCTGACAATGATGGTGACGGACCAAACGTATATGATATGGAAGTTGACCCGGAAGAATTTGATCCGTACGATACGACAACAACGCTTTCATTCAGACTTGATGAATGTGCCGATACAACGGTTCGCGTATATGATGAAGACGATGATCTCGTTAATGAATTACGTGATGAAGTGTATTGGTGTAGCGGAACACACAGCGTTGTATGGGATGGAGAAGATGATGATAACGATGAAGTTGATGAAGGAGACTATTACTTTAAAGTTATTGCCGAAAACGAAGATGGCGATGATTCCGAAGAAATCTGGGTAGAAGTTGATTATGATGCAGCTGACGATGATGACGATGCAGACGATGATCCGAGAATTACAGATGTTGATGTCGATCCGGGAAGATTTGACCCGTATGAAGAAGAGGCTGAACTTAGCTTTGAATTAAATACATGTGCTTATGTAACAATCGAAGTACGTGATGATGATAATGATCTTGTTTACGAAATTATTGATGATAAATGGCTTTGTGAAGGAGATCACGATTATGATTGGGATGGAGAAGATGAAGACAACGATTATGTAAGGCAAGACGATTATGAGTTCTATATTAGAGCTGAAAACAGTTATGGAACCGATACCGAACGTGCCGATGTAGAAGTTGATTACAACGGTCACACGGTGGATGAAGAAGACCGATGTGCGGGATACCTTGATGTGAGTGCCAACGATCCTTATTGTGAAGCAATTGAATATGTAAAAGGCGCCGGCATTTTCGACGGATATCCTGATGGTTATTTCCGTCCATACCAAGCAATTAATCGTGCGGAAACAACAAAAGTGATTGTACGAGCATTTGATTATCCTGAACTGCCTGCCGATGGCACGAATCTCGGATTCTGGGATTTATCGCCATGGGATTGGTATATGGGATATATTAGAACGGCAAAACAGTATGGAATTATTCAGGGATACCCTGACGGAAGCTTTAAACCGGCACAAACGGTTAATCGAGTTGAATTATTAAAGATTTTCCTTGAGTCGGCTAAGGTTGCGTTACCAACATGTGCGGGACAGTCATATCCTGACACAATGGCAAACGTATGGTATTCGGACTATGTATGTTATGCGAAAATGCATAACTTGATGGATACCGATTACTACGGAATGTTTAATCCGGCAAAACCGATGACGCGTGGTGATGTTGCAGAGCTGTTCTATCGATATTCTGAACGAAATCTTGGAGATGACAATTATTATTACGATGACCATTATAACGATTACGAAGATTCTCCTCGGGTTTACAATATACGTCTTTCCGACTATGTCGTAGAAGAAGGCGACGGATTTAGAATCTATTATACTCTTAATGAAGGAGCTGAAGTGACTGTTGAAATCCTCGATGACAATAAAGATGAAATCCGAACCTTGCTTGATGAATTGTATCGTTCGAGCGGAGAACACAGTGTCTATTTTGACGGAGAAGACGATTACGATGATGAATTGTCCGAGGATCAATATTTTGTTCGTATCGAAGCTGAAAATCGTAACGGACGATATAAAGTTGATATCAAATTTGAAGTTGATAACGATGCCGATGGTGTAAGCATTACGTCACTTGAATTATCGGATGATGAATTTGATCCGGATTATGAAGATGTTGAAATTTCATTCCGTATTACCGAAGACGCAGAAGTTACCGTACGAATATACGATGAAGACAACGATTTTGTAACTGAATTATGGGATGATCGTGATCGTGATGAAGGGAATCATTACCTTGAATGGGACGGAAGAGATGATTACGATAATCAAGTTTCGGATGGTGACTATACGATCAAAGTCATTGCTGACGACGGTGATGATACCGATACTGAAGAGATTGAAGTTGAAGTTAATAGCTAAATCGAGTCCGAAAACAATATGAACATATGGACGAAAGAGCACCTTGTTTATTGATAAGGTGCTCTTTATTTGATAAAATGATATGATGATAATTAAAACAAAATTGTATGAAAACCCGTAAAACAGTAGCTCTCGGTGCGCTTATTGTAACTGCTTTTGCACTTATGTTTGCTCCTCAAAAAGGGAAAAACATACGTAGACAGCTTTCCAAAAAAAACAAGAATCAATGCATGAATATTGAACCTCTTGGGAATGGATTCACACAACTGTTTCATGAATTTGTAAGGGTTATGAAAATGAAATATATGACTGTTCGGGGAAAAAATCCGTTTATCGTAACGGCTTTAAAAAAGCGATAAACGAATATGTAGCGGAGACAAGACTAAAATCTTGCATATTTTACAGAGTGACTTATAATTAATTTTGTACATAAATAACTATTTATATCATGGGAAAACATCGATCAGGACTTTTATTGGGGATGATAGCCGGTACTGCGCTTGGTATTCTTTTTGCTCCCAAAAAGGGAAAAACATTAAGAGAATCTATTAAAAAAGAGCGGAATCAGGGTGGGTACGGATTCGGAGCTGTAAAAGACGGGTTTGTGGATATGGGAAAAGAAGTTGTTAGTATGGCAAAAGAAGCTTATGAATCAGAGCCGGTTCAAGAGAAGCTCGGTAAGGCTAAAGTTGCCGCTGAAGAAATGGCTGAAGAAGGGAAAAAACGGGCGACAAAAGCAGCAAAAAAAGTTGGAAGAAAAGCAAAGACGGCAACAAAGAGAACCGCTACAAAAGCTAAGAGAAAGGCTAAAACGACGGCAAAACGTGCTTCGACAAAAGCTCGCAAGTTTACAAAGAAAAAGCTTAAAAAATAGTAGCTGCTTATGATATGCATATAATTGGTGTTCTTGGTCCCAAAGGCACGTTTACAGATCATGCCGCTTCTTGGTATGTGCGAACGTGCGGTTTGTCGGTGGAAAAATTGTATTATCCCACTATATGGGAGGTTTTTGAAGCATTGAAACAAAAAGAAATAATACGGGGCATTGTTCCGATCGAAAATTCCATTCATGGTACGGTAAGAGAAACATTTGATGAATTGTTTACGTCCGAAATGTTGATTCAGTATAAATTTGCTTTACCGATTCACCATTGTCTTGCCGTTTTAAATAAAAAAGCTGAAAAAAATATTCAAAAAATTGTTTCTCATCAGCAAGCGTTGCATCAGTCCGGTAGGTATTTACGTAAAAATTATCCTAAAGCACAACTTATTGGTTTTTCTTCTACAGCTTCTGCCATAAACAACATGCTTTTAGATAAAGAATGTGAAAAAGCCGTTATTTGTTCAAAGAATGCCGCCGAAAAACATAATTTATATATTATTGAGGAAAACATTGAAGATAATAAGGAGAATAAAACGTGGTTTGCTGTATTGGTGCCACGCTCAATAAAACAAAAATATTTTCCGGCAGAAGATATGGCAACATCAATCGCTTTTCATTTTAAAGAAGATAGTCCGGGAACCCTTTTTACAGTCTTTAAAGATTTTAATGATGCTCGTCTTAATATGACAAAAATAGAATCCCGACCTGCTCCTGAAAAATGGGGGAATTATATATTTTTTCTAGATTTTGAAGGGACAAATGATAATCCGATTGTTAAAAAGACTTTGCAAAAAGTAAGTGAAAAGGTCGCGTTATTAAAAAATTTCGGTAGCTATCCCATCCATGACGCTTCCCAATAAGATTGCACAATAATAGAAAGTGAATTAGAGTGGAAATAGATATATTTTATAAATTTTTCTCCCATGGAATTTCTAATTATTTTTTATCCGATTATTCTTATTGTTGGTGTCGTTGTGCTTATTAGCATACGGCAGATCAACGAATATCAGCGAGGGGTGATGTTTACTCTCGGTAAATATTCAGGGACAAAGATGCCGGGATGGCGCCTTGTTATACCTGTTTTTCAACAAATGCGAAAGGTTGATATTCGCGTTAAAGCAGTTGACGTACCGGATCAAGAAGCTATTACAAAAGATAATGTTTCGGTAAGAATTAATGCTGTTATTTATTACAAAGTTTCGAATGCTGAAAAATCTATTATTGCTGTTGAAAATTTTTATTATGCAATAAGTCAACTTGCGCAAACAACAATGCGTAATGCGGTTGGCGAGGTCTCTTTGGATGATCTGCTTAGAAATCGTGATCAAATTGCTAACAGAATTCAGGAAATCGTAGATAAAGCTAGTGATCCGTGGGGGATTAAAGTTGAATCAGTTGAGCTTAAAGATGTTGTGCTTCCACAAGATCTTAAACGCACGATGGCTAAAGAAGCCGAGGCGGAAAGAGAAAAACGAGCGGTTATTATTAGAGCGGCAGGTGAAATTGAAGCAGCTGAAAATATGAGTAAAGCTGCAAATATGCTTAATGCTGCACCGGGAGCGCTTCATCTAAGAACACTTCAGACTGTAAATGATCTTTCTTCAGATCAATCAAATACAACAATTTGGATGCTTCCGCTTGAAGCACTTAGAGCTCTTGAGACAATTGCCAAGAAAGGCGCTCACGAGTAAGAAAAATTAGCCGCGAAGCTTTTTCATATGATCGATACGTTTTTGTATGAGAGCGTCCGTTCCTATGTCATCTCGGAAGAAAATCTCACCCGAAACGCTTGACAGTGCGCTTGCAGCGATTTTTTCCGCTGCAGATATGGTTTCTGCAATGCCTACAAATGCTAGCGCACGCGAAGAGCTCATGTAAATGCCATCATCGCGCTCATCAACGGAAGCGTAGTACATATGGACTCCTTCCGGAATATCGCCGACTTCTATTTTCTTTCCTTTAACAGGGTTTTCAGGATAGCCTTTGGGGACAACATATTTACATACGGTCGCTTTTTTCTCAAATTCAATATTAAGTGTATCGAGAGTGCCGCTTATAATATGTTCGCATATCGATACAAAATCGGTCTTCAAGAGAGGAAGTACGTTCATTGCTTCCGGATCGCCGAACCGAGCATTATATTCAATAAGCTTGGTTCCTTTTTTTGTAGCGATGAAGCCACCATACATAATGCCTTTGAAAAGAACATCTGTTTCCTTAAATAGTGCATTTGCCGTTTGTTGCGTTATGGTTATCGCTTCTTTGATGTCACGTTCATCAATAAACGGTAAACGGTGCGTTGCATCGGAGTACGTTCCCATGCCGCCGGTATTCGGGCCGACATCTCCGTTATAGGCGCGCTTGTGATCTTGAACCGCGGGCATAGGGACAATATGTTTGCCATCGCAAAAAAACATTAAACTGAATTCTTCACCTACTAATTTTTCTTCAACAACAACACGTCCGAACTTTTGCAAACATTCTTTAGCGTATGCGATTCCTTCTTCAATGCTATTAAGATGTTCTCCCGAAACTTTAACTCCTTTTCCTCCCATAAGGCCGTCTGCTTTTACCACAAAGTCTTTGCCGAGTTTATTTGTTATAAAGTCTTCTATGCCTTCCTCTTCGGTGAAAACATTAAAGAGGGGGTTGCCCGGAACTTTATATTTTTTCAGAAGATCTCGCGTAAATGATTTTGAAGATTCCAGACGAGCAACGGTTTGGAGAGGTGCCATAGAATGAATATCAAGCTCTAAAAGGGCATCGGCTGCTCCGTCTGCGATAGGATCATCGGGGCCAATAATGGCAAAATCAGGTTTATAATGTGCTGCTAATTTTTTCAATTGATCAAAAGAGTCGAGTGGTCCGATTTCATAATGATCGGCATAGGCGGCTATGCCGGGATTTTTAGCTTTACCGTAAGCAATAATCGAAACGTCCTGTGGACTTCGTTTGATTGTTTCAGCAATAACATGTTCTCGTGCACCATTTCCAACAAGAAGTATTGTTTTCATTTAATATTCGTTAAGGGCAGAAGTTATAAAAGGCTTAGAGGCTCACCGCGATCTTCTTTGGAAGGATGTGCTTTTCGTCGTTTTTCTTCTGCTTGTTTTAAGACTTCTTCGGTTACTTCTTCGGTTGGATATTTTCCGGAAAAGCATGCTCCGCAAAATCCGGTAATATCTTTATTTCCTTTCTTAACAGCTTTTTCAAGATCTTCAAGTTTTTGGTAAAAAACACGATCCGCTCCTATAACTTTGGCAATTGTTTTCTCAGATAAATTATAGGCAATAAAGTCTTTTCGTGTTGGCATATCAACGCCGTATACGCATGGGGAGATAAGCGGTGGAGCGCACGAAGCAAAATATACCTTGTTTGCACCGGCATTTCTAACCATTTCAACTATTTTTTT
>CAZPFH010000040.1:0-9215 GCA_964585825.1 uncultured Candidatus Peribacteria bacterium | reverse complement strand
TGCCGCTGTTCGGCGATACGGCAACATATGTACTGCGCACACAAATTCTGGAAGATGTAAGCACATTATTGCGAGGAGTTACCATGGAAACAACAGCGTTTCCGGTAACCATTAATGATGGAGCCTCTCCGGCAACCCTATATAACAACGTGTTTAAAGATAACAGACTCTACTATTTTGAAAATCAAGACGTAACTGTTGAAAATCTTGACAATCTTATTGACGGAGCGAATGGAAAGCCAATCACGATTATTCTCAAAGGCGGAGATCTGTATATAAGAAACAATATAGATTATGACGATAATGAATTCGGCTTTATTGTCTTTGAATCTGATGAAGATAACGATCAAGAAACCAAAGGCGGCCGTATTTACGTTCACGCTGATGTTACCGATATGGCAAACGTGCATATGTTCAGTGACGGACCGGTATTCCGTTACAATAATGATGTATGTTATTTCACCGGACCCTACGGTCCAACGAACAATTTAACCGGACTGCGAGAACCGAACTTTGTCGATTCGGGTCGTACATGCTCAACGAGCGGAAGCTTCCAAGAACCAACGACAGCTCTTTCAAATCAATTTTATCTTAAAGGAAACATCGCATCGTTTAACTGCCTCGGCTGTTCAACCGATCTGGCACCATCACGGGGAGACGGTAAAGATTTGGGCGGTCCAAGTGCACGTAACTTTGCCATAGCAAGATTGTATGACTTAAACTACTTCAGCTATTTTAGAGAGGATCCGCTAAATCCGGGATCATTTTCGGGAGACCGTTCAGCCTCTGTTGATACGCACCCGAATATTACCAATAAAGATAAAGCGGTGTACTTTGAATATTCATCTGCTCCGGCAGACTTACTTGGATTTAGAAACTTTTAAAATAAAGCTTATTTTCGTGCCTTTTTCGTTACCTGGTACTCCAAATGTTTCCCCAATAAAAGGCGGGTTTGTGCGTCAAGGGCCGGAATAGAGCTCAGGAAAATACTGGTCACGGGAACCAAAATCCACTGAAAAAAGAGTGAAATAGTATCGAGTAGCGATCGCTTCCCTTCTTTTTTGGGAACCATAACCAAGCTTATAATACCGCACATAATAATACCAATAGCCGCAATGGTAAGCAGCTGACTGGTTATACGCGGCAGATTATACGCCAGCACCGAATCCCTGAATTCCGCATTCATCAGTGAAGGCAACCACCCCGAAAACATAATAATAAGTGGTCCGGTCGCCCAAAAAAAGGCGTTTTCAAGAAAGAAAAAAATACGCCTCACCTTTTCCCACAGAGAAATCTTTGGATGCCTCGCAAGATTAATCGCCATAAACGGAAAATCAACCACTCCCCACGCCCACCTTCTAAGTTGAACATATTGACTTTTAAATGTTTCAATATAGGTTTCATCCAAAACGGCATCCATATACACGGGTGTATAAATCGATGACACCGTATGTTTACCGTTATATTTCAAATACGCGGTCCAAAACTGGCGAGAATCCTCGGGAATAATTGAAGGATCCCAATAATTGGTATCAATAACCGTCTCAAAACTCATGGAACGACTCGAAAAACTTTTATATTTCTTCTTGTCGAGACTTTCGGCCATACGCCAAAACGTACACGAAAGTGCAACCATGCGAATCATTACAGGAACGTCCCAAATGTTGTTATGAAACATAGGTGTTGGCTGGTAAGCCTTTTTCGCCCGATTTTTTGTCATTAAATACTTAAATGTAAGCTCGGAAAAATAATTCGGATGAGTAACCGTATCGGCATCAAAATTACTTAAAATAACTCTATGATAATCGATATTATTCTCGTCCAAATAGGCTTTCAGTTTTTTTCCCGAATACGTTGCGTTGGAACTTTTTCCCGGTATCTCGCCCGGCAATCCCTTTGGATGTACGGTAACCATCACGTGCTGAAACTTATCGCCAAATTCTTCTTTAATCTTATGAGCAATACGTTTGAAATTTTCTTCATCGGCCTGTTCTCCCGCAAGAACCAATATCGGCTTTCCGTAAGGGTAGAAACTCTCGGTATATGAACGAACCGACTCGCGAACCACTTTATATGATTCTTTGTAGGTCGCGACCAAAATAGCGTGCTGAATATCGGACGGCTTTAAATACTGATCGTTTTGTTTAAGCCAGGTAACTCTGTTATTGATATTATTCAATTCAAGAAAAAATATTTTCTGTCCGCGAAGAAGCGGCCTTGTTTCACGGGCTTCCCGCTCAGCTTGATCAATTTTCTCCGGGTGTTGCACAAGGTCGAGCAAATAATTCCAGTTTACCTGCAATGCATCCTGCGTTCGTAAATAACTGCGATATAAATTAATGGTCAACCGAAACGAACGAAAAAGCCAAATAACAGCATATATAATCGCTAAAATTGCAATTGCAATAGGATAATAAATAGCGATAACAATTGGTAAAAGAATTGCCGACCATGCAATAAGGCCGGGGGTCATCTCGAGCAGGCGCCAATATTTGTGCTTAGTCACAATTTCCATAACTATTGTTGTGTAGGGTTATACCAATCAAGACTGACCTCGGGATAGCGTTTTAATTGCTCGACCATTATTGCCTGAATCTCGTCCAGCTTTTCTTGCGAATCAGCCTCGAACCGAAGGGTTAAGTTGGGACTGGTATTCGAACAGCGAACCGCCCCCCATGCATTCGGCGTAAAATTAACTCGCACACCATCAAGCGTTATGCAGTCATAATGACCGGTAAAATATTCAACAAGTTCATCAACAATAGCAAATTTTTTGTCATCGGGTGTTGACGCTTTAAATTCCGGTGTCGCAAATGTTTGTGGAACATCTTCAAACAATTCGGAAAACTTTTTGTCCGATTTAGACGCAATTTCCAAAATTTTCGCGGCACCCAATAGCGCATCATCAAAACCGTAATAGTTTTCCGCAAAAAACAAATGACCGCTTACTTCTCCGGCAAGCGACGCTCCTATTTCTTTCATTTTACTTTCTATAAACGAATGGCCGGTTTTTGACATCACCGGTTCACCGCCATGCTTTTTTATATCGTCAATTAATGTTTGAGAAACTTTCACATCAAAGACAATTTTTGCTCCGGGCCGACGTGTTAACAAGTCTCGAGCCAAAAGCAAAATCATATAGTCCGCCGAATAATGATGACCTTTTTCATCAACCACACCCACCCGATCACCATCACCGTCAAAACCAAGACCCATATCAGCTCCCGTTTCTTTAACTTTTGCAATCAAGTCTTTCATATTTTCGTACTCTTCGGGATTTGCTTCATGATTGGGAAAGTTCCCGTCCGGCTCGCAATATAATTCTGTTACCGTGCATCCCAGCGTTCGTAATAATTCGGGTGCATATTTGCCGGCAATGCCGTTTCCCGCATCAATAACAACATTCATCGATTTTTTCAGAGTTACTTTTTCAGCAATATCAGCTTTATATTCACCAAAAACATCTTTTTCTTTATACGTTCCTTCGCCGGTTGCAAAATCACCTTTTTGAATAAGAGAAAGAATCTGTTGCAGCTCATCACCACACACACTGTGTGCATCTTTCCCCACTATTTTAACACCATTATATTCCTTGGGATTGTGACTTGCCGTAATAGTCGCCCCACCATCAAATCCATATTTACATACGGCATAATACATCATCGGCGAAGTAACTTCTCCAATATTGGTAACATCACATCCGGTGCTGAGCAATCCCTCGATAAAAGCCTTCTGTAAAGCCGGCGAGTGTAACCTGTTATCACGTCCGACAACAAGTGACAAGCCCGAATGGCGCTGTAAATACGTTCCGGTTGCTTTCCCGATCAATTCAATCGATTCGGGAGTTAAATCTTTATGAGCGATACCGCGAATATCGTACGCCCTGAAAATAAGTGGATTAACGTCCATAAGTCATGTGTTAAAAGCGGGGGTATTGTAGCAGGAAGCCGCCACCTCAACAACTTCAACGCCACATCATGTTACGAAACCATACGAATGCGCTTTACCCCATCCCACTGTTCAATAAGTCGTGCAACAGCCGGATGCACCATCTCTTTCCACTCGTCGTCACCTTTCAGCATTTTTTCACGAATACGGGTGCCCGACACCTGGGAAACAAACTCAACATCTTTGATAGTGTATTTCCCATGCCGTTCATATAAATGTTTCACGATATCCGAACCGGTATACACCGTATCCACCGGCGGGATATATTGATCAACATGCGTTGTCCATACCATAAAATTTTCAACATTTCTCACCGGAATAATTACATACCTGCAAGCGGAAATATCTTCGGCCTCAAGTGCCGCTTCTATCATTTGATATCGCTCTCCGGCGGTAAACGGGTTGGCGGGCTCATGATTTTCTTCCGCGCTGCCGATAACAATAATTAGTCTTTCTTCGCGCTCCAATGCTTTTTTAATCACCGAGAGATGCCCCTTGTGAAAAGGTTGAAATCGCCCGACAAATAGTGCCTGTTTATCTTTATCCATATAAAAATACGTTAACATTCAATAATAGGTGGGAGTTTTCGCTTATGCTCGTTCTCACGGATTTTTTTAAATACATTTCTTACAAGGACCGCGTTCATACCTTTTGTTATAAGCGCCTCTTCTCCGCTCTCTCTTTGTTCAAGAATGGTATCGAGTTCTTTATATGACGCTCCCAATTCTTCTTCATCCGTTTGCCCCGCATAAAGTTCGGCCGACGGAGGCTTTTCTACAATTTCTTTCGGCAGTTGCATGTAATCGGCGAGCTGCTGCACCTGCGTTTTATACAAATTTCCAAGCGGCAGAAAGTCAGCGGCCAAATCACCGTATTTTGTTCCATAACCAAGGAGCAGTTCACTTTTGTTTGATGTGCCAACAACCAATGCATGATGTGTATTTGCATAATTATACAAGATGGTTGCACGAATACGTGCTTTGGTATTCATAAAGGCAACCTCATTTTGTTTCCACGGCAAAGCGGAATAATCCAGCAAAAAGGAATTAATCGGTTGATAATAATATTCAACACGCAAAAACTGGCACAATCCTTTTGCATGACGAATATTTTCAGCTTTTGTCAATCCGTTTTCGGGCATAAGAATTGCCGTAACGTTTTCAGATCCGAGCGCATCAACAATAAGCTTTATTGTTGCCGCCGAATCAAGTCCGCCCGAAACTCCAAGTACGGCTTTTTTATGAGCCGCATCTTTAAACATATCACGAACTCCCGATACCAATTTTTTATAATATTTTTCCATAATGCGGCTTTATCTTAAGTGTTTTTTTAATGCTCTGGCAACTTCAAGATTATACGCTTTTTTCTTCAGTTCTCGTCGGCGATCATGTTGTTTTTTCCCTCGAACAAGAGCTATTTTGATTTTAATAAGTCCTTTTTTTAAATACAAGGACAAAGGAACACAGGTAACTCCTTGTTGGTTAATAGCTACATCGATTTTTTCGATTTCCCGCTTATGCAAAAGTATTTTTCGTTTTCGTGTAGGGTTTAAAGAGTGATCGTGAGCAAATTTATAAGGAGAAACATGCATTTCGTTAACCCACAATTCACCGTGGCTATCAATATCGACAAAACCGCCCTTTAAATTTACTCTGCCGGCACGAATAGATTTTACTTCCGGACCGGCCAAAGCGAGCCCCGCTTCAAATTTTTCAAGGATTTCATAATCCGCAAATGCCTTTTTGTTTTTTGCCAATGTCTTCATGTTTTTATTTAGACACATGAGGACTTGACTTTCAAGGAAAAATATTGGCTTGCAAAATTATGTGTTTGTGGCATAATAGGAACCCTAACTATATACTCACCTTTATGATTGCAAAAAAGACCACTCCGAGCCGATAACGCATTATAGTCTTTTTTGTCGTATGAAAGGTGGGTATATGGTTGACCTTTGAAAGATAGGGAAACGAGAGAATATAAAACACCGTGCGCACATATATCGTACCGCTAATTTATGCGATAAATACGCGCATTTTTTTGACTACACACAGGCGCGAGGTTGGGAGGCCTCATCTGCGCTTTACCGTTTTATCGGATATATAAGAACAAACAGGGAAATAGAGACCTTTTTAACAAACAAAACAGGGGCTTGCCACTACAGGCGCCCCAAGGAGAACGAAAATGAGACAATACGTGAAAACACTAACTATCATGGGGGCGATGATCGCCCTGTTTCTTATTAACATTTGTGAAACGCGAGCTCAGTCCATTCAAGACTGTGCCAGCCAGGAAAACTGCTTCATCATGCTGAATAGCAGTGGCGTACTCGTCACTCGTGAAGGCGTGGAGAAGGGGTTAATAACAGAGCTAGGGGCAGGAGCGGGCTATGCTACCGTAGATCGAGGATACATCTTGGTAACCCGTTCTACGTATTACGCTTATCTCTACAACATTGAGACAGGCGTAAGCTGTTCCATAGATTTGGAGGACGAATGCAAACCCGGCATCATCACCGAATATAGCCCCGGTGAATTTTATGCCGTTTTTGTATGTCCGCAAACTGATTATACAAAGTTCGTATCTATGGGGTGCGAGGCATACACCAATGTTTCAATAAGCGAGCCCGGCGCAACGCACATCGTGCGTGGAGACGAGCTAAACTATGTTAGCTTGAACAGTACTGGCAACATTGTAGAGATGCTGGGAGTACTGGCTAGCTACTTTTATACCGGCATGGATTGGAACAAGGAGCTGGTGTATAGAAACGGATTTCTATACATCAACGGATACAACGGAACATATGGAATTTTTTCAAAAAAAGTTGATCCCATGGAAACTGGCGCGGCAACGCCGTTTATTGCTCTTCCCGAGGAAGGCTCAAACTTTTCGGGCACAAGCGATTACGGGGCCGTTACGGGCTCCAACTCGGGTTACATCCTGGATTTCAACAATCCTGCAAACATCGTAACAGTCCCCATACCAAGTGCTCAAGAAAGCGCTGTTTCACCGGCAACTGCCGGTGAACCTGTGCGTGTGTACTTCTCCGAATCCGGAACTATCATCAGAATTTTTGATGAAACCGGGACGGAGCTTGGCTTCTCACCTCTTAACGAATCTGTCTGGGATCTTGCCTACGCGGCGCCTACACTTCCTCCTGCCTGTGGAAACAGTCTGGTGGAACCCGGCGAAACCTGCGACGGCACTGATTTCGATGGAGACGATTGCCAAAACTACGGTTTTGATGGCGGAACACTATCTTGCAGCGCTGCATGCGACCAGATCTTCACTTCCGGTTGCTGGAGTTGCGGTGACGGGGTGCTAAATCCCGGAGAGAGTTGTGACGGCACAGATATGGGAACCGGAACCTGTCAGGACGAAGGCTATGAAGCTGGAGAAATTGGATGCAACAGCGACTGCACGTATAACTACGATATGTGCTACACATGTGGCAACGGCCTACTGGAAGCCATAGAAGAGTGCGAAGGAGCTGATCTTAACGGCGCCGACTGTACCACCGAAGGTTTTGTAAGCGGAAACCTGAAATGCGGTACCGACTGCATGTACGATGTCTCTGAATGCAGTGCATGTGGAGACGGCATCACCAACTACGAGGAAACTTGTGATGCTACCGACACCCCCGGAATGATTTGTCAGACCATGGGGCTCGGGTACACCGGTGGCGACTTGGTATGTAATACCACCTGCGATGGGTACGACGACTCCGGCTGCTACACCTGTGGAGACGGTAATGTTGATGCCAACGAAGAGTGCGACGGTGCAAACCTCGACGGGCAAGACTGCGGCACCTTGGGCCTTGGCTCAGGTACGCTTTCTTGCTTCGGGAATTGCACCTTCAATCTCAACGATTGCTCAGACGCACCGGCCGAATACTGCGGCAACGGCGTTCTGGACCCCGGCGAAGAGTGTGACGATGGAAATCGCTCAAACTCGGATGATTGCAGTGAGTTCTGCAAAATCATCCCGCCCACGTGTGGACTCGGCGGTATCGACCCCGGCGAAACTTGTGACGGAACCGATTTGGGGGGCGAAACTTGCCAAAGTCAGGGCTACCAGGATGGAGTCCTATACTGCGGCGACGACTGCCAACTACGCACCGACGGGTGTTCCTTCACCAGTACGCCCGAAACCATCTCACTCGAGTTGGATGCGGAACCGGAATCCGGCGAACTGGATGAGTCGCTGCAGGATCAGTACGAAAACCTGCAGCAAACCTTGACTCCCAACTGCGTCTCTCAAGACGTCAACGGAGACTTGGTCATAACAACCACTCAGGGCTCGTACTGCGCGGTACGTGCCACTGTTTTAAATAAATCGGTGGAGGAGAAAATGTTTTCCTTCATCTACAAACCTGAGAATTCGCTCGAGGACGAACCTCCTGTTCTGCGCTTCTATCAAAATGGAGGAATTGCTCAGAATCTGGGCGGTCACATAACCGCATATCAAGGCCTGCAGGTCAAGACCGTGCTGGTACAGGATCGTCTGTACCATGTCACACAGGAACGAATCGCCTCAATGGGGATGAAGTTCCTGTCGGCACATCCGGAAACCAACATCTCCGGCCGTTGGCTCGCTGTCAACATCGGCACCGGCTCCACGAGCATGTGTGCCGACGAACAAGCCGAGACCTGTGCCCGCCTGGTCCCCGACCAAGGACAGGTCGTTATTAACCTCGATGCCCTGGAAGATCTCTCCGAGATCGACTGGGAACCTCCCAAGGATGGGGGCGGCTGTAGTTGCAACAATGCACACGGCCCCGCCCCATCAACTTCTCTCCCGCTGATGTTCTTGTTGATCGCAACTCTCCTCTTCTGGAAACGTTGCGGTCGCCTGAAATAAAGCGCTTTTCCCTGTCTGTAGGCCCGACCCTGAGCATATCTCTCGGTCGGGCCTTTTTTTTGCATTATTTCCACAAAAAAACTCACAAATCTTTTGACCCTATAAACGAAAACTGGTATAATAACTATGTAAAAAACAAACACAAAACCACTTAAAATACCTATGGGAAACAACAACAGATGGCTTAAGTCTCGCAAAAGACATCAAGTTCTCATTGCTAAAATCAAACGAATTGCCGGAGGCAGTTTTATTGCCGCACTTATCGTGGGGCCTTTAGTGTATTTTAGCGTGGTTGCCATGCCGCTTGAAATGCGCGATAACGCACGAAAAGCATCCGAACAGGCCTTGCACGATATGGCGGCGACACCGGAAATTGACGTTGCGGCGACACAGGAAGTGCGCATCAGTAC
>CAZPFH010000039.1:619-9258 GCA_964585825.1 uncultured Candidatus Peribacteria bacterium | reverse complement strand
ATGGCAACCCTACGTCCGTTTCTCTCTTTGCGCAAGCGTTTCGTGTTGTATGATTTTCAACAACAGTTTTCCTAAACATTGACACTTCTCGCCATCTGTAATACAATTGTAATACACCCTTAACTTAGCTCGGTATGCGATCAATACTTAGCGTTTCTCTCCCCGCGGAAAAGAAAAAGGAGATAGAAGAGCGCGCAAAAAAAGCAAATAAATCAACCAGTTCTTACATCATGTATGTTGTAGAACTCGAAAAGCAGCTTATATCTGAAGATGAACTTGTTAAAATGTCGAAAAAAGCAGAAAAAGACTACAAAACTGGCAAAACAAAAAAATTGAAAAGTTTGGCTGACCTGATGAAGTAATATGCAAATAAAAGAAATTCATTATAACAAGCAATTTGAACAACAGTTTTTAAACCTGCCAAAAGCGATTCAAAAAAAAGCTACTAAAAAAGAGAAGCTGTTTAGAGACAACCCCTTTCATCCTTCACTTCGTTTGCATAAATTAAAAGGTAAACTTGATGGGCTATGGAGCATTTCCATTACTATGAAGCATAGAATCATATTTAAACCTCTAGAAGATGGGATAATGTTGTTCGTAAGTATCGGTATGCATGCGATTTACGAGGAGTAAAAAAGCCCGACACATTCATCTTTCGATAAACATGCCGGGCGCGTATGTAAATGACATGAGATTTTCAACCTAAGCTAAGGGACAATGGTAACATAATTGTACAAACACTCTTTGTCCGGACCAATCGACGCTCCTGAGTATTTGGCCACGCAAAGCATGGAAGCTGGACTTCCGGCAGGCCACGTAACTTCACCGTCACCAAGCACCTGATCTTCAGCGTTCAGATGGGTGTTTGTGATGGCGACTCCTTCCACGAAAAGAACAACATTTTCGCCAAAATTGCATCCGTTGGCTCCCATGGGGACGTTGGTCGCGCCTTCGTGAACCGTTTGTTGCCACGCATTCGTGATAAAGAGATCTCCCATGAGCAGTTCAAGCAGATTGGTGCGATCGTCTCGCTGATTGTCCGAATTACGGTAGCTCACCTGCTTAAAGCCAAGTTCCTGGTTACATACCCAGTCACCGGAAACAGTGAATTGAGTCGAGGAGCAGGTTTGAGCAGGGCCGTTGTAGAAGTTTGCAATATACGCGTTTGACCCCGCAGAACAATCGAAATTGCTCCCGTAGACCGTGCATGTAACGTTGGTATCACCGCGATAGTAGCTGGTGCAAGAGACGCTGTTAATGACAGGTGGAGGCGCGGTTGTCGTTATACAAGTCCCGTTGGAACAGGTCTGATCTGCGTCGCAGGAATAGTAGAATTCGTAGCTGCATTGATCGGCAGAGCAGACTTCCACATCGTTTCCATTACACTGCGTTTGCCCTGGAGAGCAGATTGGTGTGCAAGACGTATCAATGCACTCATCATCATATCCGGGAAGATTTTGCTGACAGCCTTCCGCGCACGTCTCAACGTAAACCGTCATCCCGTTTTGGCAATAAACGAGATCGTTGTCATCGCCAACGTAGCCCGTCAGCTCTTCATTGCTGCCGCAGTAGTAGCCGTTTCCGCTTGTCACGGTAGAGCAGGGATCGGTGGGAGGTTCGATTACAGTAATGCAGTCAGGAGAACCGGCGCAGTCGGGATCTTCGCAGTCGGTGAGAAAGTCCACATCGTTATCCTCTCCATCTGAACAGTCTGATTCGATGCACTTTTCTGTAATTCCGCTGCTACTGAAATAATCAAATCCCCAAGCTCTGCAAGCTGGAGGATAAACTTTATCTTGCCTGGCAACTACATAATGAGCTGAAGGTAGTTCATCACAGCAACTAAACACACAAAGCGGTGCCAGTGGATAATTCGGGATTAGAGGATTAACCGGATTGATAGGATCAATATCAACCCCACAAACAAGCCCAATGTAATCCTCTATATCAAGTATCTCCGGATAAAACACCCATTTACCTCTTTGAAAACGCAGAGCTATAGGGCCAAAATCTGTATTCCCTGTATAAGACGTGGTAGTTCTGGAGATAGTTCTATACACCACTTCGTGATGAAATAGAAATGCATGAACACTTCCCACGGTGACAAAACGAGGATCGTCATCGTCAATCACAGCATCAGCATAGGGAAAAGGATAAACATAATCTATATTCCCACTTGATTGAGTAGAAGTAATCACTGTGGGTTCGTCGGGAAACATTCTTCCGAGATCAAAATCATATGACAAAGCAATTCTTTGGGCATAATGATTGGGCCCCCAGAACTCAGCGTCAGGTTCCAAAGTATGATCATGATCTGCTTGAAGATAAGAAAGACGATACTCGTTATCCCACAAAAAAGTAACCTCTACCAGCCTATGTCCATTTTTTTCATACGCCGACAAAGTCCCAATACTAGGAACAAAAGTGTTCGCCGTCCCACCGCTTATGCAAGGGGTTGTAAATGATCCGCACTCGTAGGCATCAATATTTTTGGCATATCCAAAAAAACAGCCTACAAAGATTCCACAGCAAATGATGTTTTTATGCACGATTCACCTTCCTTTTACTGTTTCATGACAGTAATTTCGCTAATCAAAAGGGTTCCATCCATTTCGATAGCAAGAGCTGTTTCGATGTTTTCTTTTTCCGCCAAGAGGGCGTTAACCATTTTATCAGCCCCCTCAAGTTTAGAATTTGAGAAATGTCCCAAATCACGCGCATTTGAATCTTGTGTAAGTTTAAGTTGCTCATCTCTCGCTTGGTTATATTCAAGCAAAATACCTTCGACATCGGAGTAAGACCGAGTAAGAGCAACTTTCATGGTCGAGCCAGAAGGTTCAACGGAACTCAGCTGAATGATAGAAGAATTTGAGTCCAACCCTTCCACAACTTCAATCAAAGTTTTAGGAGGATTAAAAGAAATTTTTTCAACCTCCTGGGCAACAACATCGTTATTGTTATTCTCCCGGCTCGCTGTGTTGGTCTCTTCACATCCCGCCGAAACGAGCATGAAAAGCGCCACAGTTGTTATGATAAGGGTTGTTTTTTTCATAGTGGTGTTGGTTACGTGAAGCATGTTTTTTCTCCTTTGCTTCTTATAGTTTTCATAGTAATCGGTTGAAAACCGTGTTGTCAAAGAACATGTCTGCCTCTCCGGTAGCGAAATCGTTTTTTCGCGAGGGCAAACACGATATCTGTATGGCAACCCTACGTCCGTTTCTCTCTTTGCGCAAGCGTTTCGTGTTGTATGATTTTCAACAACAGTTTTCCTAAACATTGACACTTCTCGCCATCTGTAATACAATTGTAATACACCCTTAACTTAGCTCGGTATGCGATCAATACTTAGCGTTTCTCTCCCCGCGGAAAAGAAAAAGGAGATAGAAGAGCGCGCAAAAAAAGCAAATAAATCAACCAGTTCTTACATCATGTATGTTGTAGAACTCGAAAAGCAGCTTATATCTGAAGATGAACTTGTTAAAATGTCGAAAAAAGCAGAAAAAGACTACAAAACTGGCAAAACAAAAAAATTGAAAAGTTTGGCTGACCTGATGAAGTAATATGCAAATAAAAGAAATTCATTATAACAAGCAATTTGAACAACAGTTTTTAAACCTGCCAAAAGCGATTCAAAAAAAAGCTACTAAAAAAGAGAAGCTGTTTAGAGACAACCCCTTTCATCCTTCACTTCGTTTGCATAAATTAAAAGGTAAACTTGATGGGCTATGGAGCATTTCCATTACTATGAAGCATAGAATCATATTTAAACCTCTAGAAGATGGGATAATGTTGTTCGTAAGTATCGGTATGCATGCGATTTACGAGGAGTAAAAAAGCCCGACACATTCATCTTTCGATAAACATGCCGGGCGCGTATGTAAATGACATGAGATTTTCAACCTAAGCTAAGGGACAATGGTAACATAATTGTACAAACACTCTTTGTCCGGACCAATCGACGCTCCTGAGTATTTGGCCACGCAAAGCATGGAAGCTGGACTTCCGGCAGGCCACGTAACTTCACCGTCACCAAGCACCTGATCTTCAGCGTTCAGATGGGTGTTTGTGATGGCGACTCCTTCCACGAAAAGAACAACATTTTCGCCAAAATTGCATCCGTTGGCTCCCATGGGGACGTTGGTCGCGCCTTCGTGAACCGTTTGTTGCCACGCATTCGTGATAAAGAGATCTCCCATGAGCAGTTCAAGCAGATTGGTGCGATCGTCTCGCTGATTGTCCGAATTACGGTAGCTCACCTGCTTAAAGCCAAGTTCCTGGTTACATACCCAGTCACCGGAAACAGTGAATTGAGTCGAGGAGCAGGTTTGAGCAGGGCCGTTGTAGAAGTTTGCAATATACGCGTTTGACCCCGCAGAACAATCGAAATTGCTCCCGTAGACCGTGCATGTAACGTTGGTATCACCGCGATAGTAGCTGGTGCAAGAGACGCTGTTAATGACAGGTGGAGGCGCGGTTGTCGTTATACAAGTCCCGTTGGAACAGGTCTGATCTGCGTCGCAGGAATAGTAGAATTCGTAGCTGCATTGATCGGCAGAGCAGACTTCCACATCGTTTCCATTACACTGCGTTTGCCCTGGAGAGCAGATTGGTGTGCAAGACGTATCAATGCACTCATCATCATATCCGGGAAGATTTTGCTGACAGCCTTCCGCGCACGTCTCAACGTAAACCGTCATCCCGTTTTGGCAATAAACGAGATCGTTGTCATCGCCAACGTAGCCCGTCAGCTCTTCATTGCTGCCGCAGTAGTATCCATTTCCGCTCGTCACGGTAGAGCAGGGATCGGTGGGAGGGTCGATGAGGGTATTGCAAATGCCAGTTACCGGATCGTAGTTGCTATTGTCTATATCACCAGCATCATCGTCGCAATCTCCTGTATGTGATCCAAACAATGGAATCCAATTCCCTGAGCTGTTTTTAAAGAGAGCAAAAAACCCATCCTCATCTTCATCGATACAAACACCGCCACCTTCTTCACCACCACACATTACATTGTTAAAACCGATGCTGTAGGGTGAGAAATTGTATTCAATCACAGGCGCACAAAGACGTTTTATGACACTGCGACATTCTTCCCCTTCGTTAACGGTTTCCCTGAAAATCTTGTATTCAGGGCAGTCGGGGTAACCAAGAAAATGAGGGCATGTACGTACTGATCCGCACGTGGTACATGTATTGGGGATAATAGTCATATTGATCTGAACCCAGGCGAGACCATTATCGTATTCGTGACACTCCGGATCACTTGGGGTTTCAAGCGGATATAAAAACGAATACATTTTATTTGCCCGAATTAAATCAGGCCTTCTTGATCCTACTGCGAAATTTGCGTGATCATCGGACAGATCCGGATTGTATATCTGAATGCGGGCACTGCACCAGCCACTAATTGCTCCACAGTTTGCTCTTAAATCCGCAATAACTTCATTCGGATCCGATGGCCAGTAGTAATTCCACACATCGGTATAATAATCAGGCAGATTGCTTTGAGCATGTGAGACATTGTTGTCTTTTCCGCCGGGCGGTTGCCCAAAGCATTTTGGCTTATTGGTCATTATAATTACCTCGAATTCAACAGCTTGGTTTGAACTAAATCTTGGAGAGTCACCCAGCCATTCGAAATACATGGCAATACCCTGAAACCCTGTGAGACTTTTATCTCTTGTAATTGAGATTTTTATATTTTCGGGCGGTCGCGGGATTGCGTAAGAGGTTCCGCCCATGGCAGTTATACATATTGCAAAAAGCAAAATTGCAAACTTATTCATTTCAGACTCCTTCCCAGTCGATGGACTGATCTTCAGGCCCTATCTTTTCCTCGGGCTTGAAGATGAATTGAGCGTGATCGAAATCACTGATGATGATTTGCACAACACGAATTAAAGAATTGTGCCTTAACCACCATTCAGCAATATCTCCCTGCTTTATACTGAACCTTGCACCCTGGATTTGATATCCTTCCAGCATTGAATCAGTGAATGCGCCATAGTGCTCAGCCAATCCTTGGGCGCTCCAATTTTTGGCTATAACCCTGTTTTCGTCCATAGCATATTGGAAAGCCTGTTCTTTGGTTATTGCTTCATCACGGATATGAGTTGGGAAGCCTGAGCCGTCTGCAAAATTCGGAAAAAACAGACCTATGTATGTTACCCGTTTAATGCTTTCGTCCAGAATGGCTTCGAATTCTTCGGCGGTCGGATAATGTTTGAAGTTTACTTGAATTTCAATCACCTTTTCGGGATCTTCGGCCGCCAGTTCGTTTGCTCTGCGAAATTTGTCAAGTACATAGAGCTGCTCATACGTCGTCGGCCGCAGGCACTCTTTGGTTTCAATGAAGTCGTAATAACGATTGCTATCACGATCACAGCCGAGAGGTGTGTTAGTCTCCTGAGCAACAACATCGTTATTGTTATTCTCCCGGCTCGCTGTGTTGGTCTCTTCGCATCCCGCCGAAGCGAACATGAAAAGCGCCACAGTTGTTATGATAAGGGTTGTTTTTTTCATAGTGGTGTTAGTTACTGTATGGCAACCCTACGTCCGTTTCTCTCTTTGCGCAAGCGTTTCGTGTTGTATGATTGTCAACAACAGTAGCTATTGAACGATCACTATTGCAATTTATTAATGCTCTTTTGCCCGACAAGCGACTTCATTTGGATAATTGCTATTTCGTTGAGTCTTTTTAGCCTGTCTCCCTGTTGTAAGTCCTGTCTTATAAATTCTGCGTTAAGACTTTCCAGGCCTGCCAAACAAACAAGTTGAGTAACATTGGCGTAATCGCGTATATTCCCTTTTTTACCGGGATTGTTTGTACGCCACTCAAGTGCTGTCATGCCAAACATGGCCACATTTAAAATATCCGCCTCGTTGGCATAAATTTGTTTTATTTGATTTTCCGAGATTTGCGAAGGAATTAAATTTTCTTTCACCGCGTCGGTATGTACTTTGTAATTAACTTTTGCGAGCAATCGTTTTACGTCCCATTCAAGGGATTTTCTTTGATTTTCCTCCTCCTTTAACCGCTGAAATTCTTTTATTAGATAGAGCTTGAATTCCGGGGAGATCCACATACCAAACTCAAAAGCTATATCCTTGTAAGCATATGTACCCCCATATCTGCCGGCCGTTGCCATAATACCAATTGCGTTAGTCTTATTAATAAGCTTTTTTGCACTTATTTTATAGCTGTTAAGTCCGGCTTGAGATTTAATTATGGCAAATTCGCCGTAATTAAAATTTGGATTATTTATTTGTTCCCAGATACCAAGAAATTCAAGCGTATTTCGATTTCTTAACCAATCCGATACAAAAAATTCGCCATCTTTCGCTTTTAACATGTCTGTTAGCGAAATGTAATCTTCACTATTCGGCTTTAAGATTGAAATTTCCGTTCCCCGCACATTAATCTTTCTATTTGGCATATTTTGGAATTATAAATATGTGTATGCCAAAATCGTATCAATCAAAGATGAAATAATTTTAAAAAAATGTTAAAAATTTTCCTCCCGGGAGGAAAAAACCCCAGTCCCGGGACCGGCCCGGGCCAGATACCGAACCTGAACCAAAGCAAAAAAACAAGCCCCACGCATAGAGCCTTGTTTGAGCAACAGGTCGATCTTACCGTTTATACTATACCCGCTAGCTAGTGGCTCCGGCAAACTTGTAATACTCTCCCGCCTCAAACGTTGCAATTAATGGGTGTTTGCGGGTAAAATACTTGAGCAAACGGGCCCATAAACTCGCACAAGGCTTCTTTCTAAGTTCTCTAAAATGGGTAAAATCATCAAAACAACCCGAACAAACTCCGGCATGGCAATGGTCATGATGCTTATTCTGGTGCCGATCCTTATGTTTCTGGCACTGTCTTTTGTCGACCCGATTGTGCGATCTTTCCGCTCTGCTGTAAACGACCAAAAAACGCTTTTATCCAAAAATGTCGCCGAAAGCATGTTTGAAGTTGCGCTCTGGGAGTCGCGCGGAGCGGGCGTGGGCGAGAATATAACAAGTGGCCCCGATCCGATAATTAAAGAGTATGATTTTGGTACGGCAACAATTAGATGGAGCGTAATGGCGTCCCCCGATACCACCGAAGATAAGCTTATAGAAGGCGAATATACGATCCCTTCACCGGGAAGCGGCACAGCGGGCGACGATTATTGCAATACAAGCGAGCCGGTGGTGGACGAAGATAGCTTGAATGAAGCTCTAAATAATTTGGTAATAGACAAAAACGATCTCGGCGATTTTTATGAGGCCTTCGACTGGCCATGCAACTGGAACAAACTGCGCGAAGGCGAGAGCGTGGTGATTCCTTTATACACGGAAAACGCTGATGGGACGGTAAATCATCCGTTTGAATTTTCGGGAGTAAACGATTTCACCTTGACTGTAAGGCCTGCGTGCGACCCTTCAAAAGCCACAACTCGAGAAGATGAATATGAAAATCAAATTTGCAATGATAACGAGAGGTATACGTTAGCGGGGGATGAAGAAACTCTAGATAAAACCGTAATTGTTCTATGGGAAATAACGGGAAGGCTTGGTGACGAAAACGGAGAAAATGTTTATTTGACGCATGCAGAAGCTTCCGGGGGAGGAGGCTTATTTGGTTCAACAAGTAC
>CAZPFH010000039.1:0-609 GCA_964585825.1 uncultured Candidatus Peribacteria bacterium | reverse complement strand
TACAGCACTTGATGTTGAAACTATAAATTCACAAACTCCTTTAACGGATACCTCAACAACAACCAACCCAACAGACAACCTTGAGGGGTCTATTGAAAGCTATTTAGCCACCCTCTACAAACCCGAACTGAAACTGCTCGTTGTTCACACATTAAGAGATAATTATCAAAATACCGTGCCATATCTTGAATTTCAATTCAGTTCAACTTTTAATCCCGGAGAGACACCTATTTCGAGTACTTCAAAGGTTGTTCATGTTGACGTTATGATAGACGGTGGATATGGAGCGAGTATAAGTAAAATTGTTGGCATAGCTAAGTCCGTTTCGGGATTTGTCATACAACAGTAATAAGCTTGACATATTTGCACTATTATGTTATTTTATATTCCTTTAACAATCCTAGTCTTTTTTGTCGACAACCTCACCCCTTGTAGGTAAAAAAGGCTTGGATTGTCAACTGCTCATTGACAATCTGTATTTTGTAGCTTTAAGGCCGTCCCCCTTAAAGCTTACCAAAGCCTTTTGAGCCTAAAAAGTCGAAACGAAAACTCAAAATCGCTTCTCGATGAAGAAGCGGAAAGGTATAGAAATAATGTTTTTCCAAAAGA
>CAZPFH010000038.1:0-9384 GCA_964585825.1 uncultured Candidatus Peribacteria bacterium | reverse complement strand
ATGTTTATGCGGGAATCCAATTATAACAAAATCTCTTGGGTAATCAAGATGAAAAGTTTTTCGTATATAAATTTCTTATGTAAATGGCGGGATGGACGGGACTCGAACCCGCGACCTCCTGCGTGACAGGCAGGCGTTCTAACCAACTGAACTACCACCCCGAATTAAGGGTCTGCTTGTAAAAGCACGACTAAACATAATATACTTTTGTATGAAACTCAAGTAAATTTATTGTACATAAAAAAGCACATATGAAGATTGGCATTGATTGCAGAATTTATTCAAGCAAATTTACCGGTATAGGCAGATACGTATATGAACTTATACATCGAATTGCCAAGCTCGATAAAACGAATAAGTACGTTCTATTTTTCAATAATCCGGAATTCGAAAGTTTTAACCCCCCATCGGAAAGATTCAAAAAAGTTCTCGTTAACGCTCCTATTTACTCCTTTAAAGAGCAAACAAGGTTCTTAAAGATACTTAACAAAGAGAAGCTGGATCTTATGCACTTTACTCATTTCAATGCACCGTTTTTCTATTTTCGACCTTCAATCGTAACGATTCACGATCTCACCTTATCCTTTTATCCGGGCAATAAAAAGCATTCGCTGCTACATCGTATCGGTTATCACCTAACGTTGCGAGCATCGGTAAAAAAGGCGAAGCAGGTTATTACCATTTCACAAAACAGCAAGAAAGATCTTATACACCTTTTGCATACACCTGAGAAAAAAATTACCGTTATATACCAAGGGGTCGGCGAAGAATTTAAGCCGATTAGTGACGAAAGTCGTATTCAAGCAACACTTGAAAAATACAACATCAAAAAACCGTTTTTACTCTATACGGGGGTTTGGCGTTCTCATAAAAATATCCCTACAATGATTGAAGCTTTTCATGAATTAAAAAGCATCTTTGATATTAATGATCTTATGCTTGTTGTAACAGGAAAAGACGATCCTTTCTACCCTGAAGTGAAACAGACCGCTCAATCAATGAATGAAGAAAGTCACATAATTTTCCCGGGACTGGTTTCCGAACAAGAACTGCTTGATTTATATACAGCCGCAAAAATGTATGTTTTTCCTTCTTTGTATGAAGGATTTGGTCTTCCCCCGCTTGAAGCTATGGCATGTAAAACACCCGTTGCGGCATCCGAGGTCTCATCCATTCCGGAAGTTTGCGGAAAAGGAAATGCTGTATACTTTGATCCGAAAGACAGTCAAGATATGGCACATAAAATATATGCACTTTATAAAAATGAATCGTTACAAAAAGACCTGATTTGCAAAGGGCTTGAAAGAGTCAAACAATTTACATGGTCGTCTATGGCAAATTCAACACTCAACGTATATAATACATGTTTAAACAATTAAAAGATCTTCTCCCGAAGACCATAAACAAACAGGGATATAATAAAGAATTCGAAGCTATCGGTATTGTGAATGAATACAAGAAATGGTGCATCGAAACGTTCGGCGAAGACGGACTGCTGAATCTTCCACCCCGGTACTACAAAAACAACACCCTGTATATCAAAGCTTGCAGTGCGGTATGGGCACAACAATATTCAATGAAACAAAATAATTGCAAGGAATACATAAATAAACATATCGGCAAACCGCTAATAAAAAAAATATCCATAACCATTACCAATAACGTTGACTAATCAGCTTGACAATCGAGGTATGTTCGCTAAACTAAAGGCGCCTTATTGTTAAGGACATATTTAATTGTATTTTTTAAACTATTTGAACGTTGTTAAAGATTAGATTATCACGAACCGGAAGAACAAATTATCCTTCATACCGTATTGTAGTCGCAGAACATAGCGACGCCGTAAAAGGTAAATTTATTGAAATTTTAGGACATTATATCCCGAATCGTGACCCGAAAGTGCTTGAATATGATGAGAAAAAAATTCGCGAATGGATTGATAAAGGTGCTAAGCCGAGCGATACAGTAGCATCTCTTTTAAAAAATGCCGGCGTTACCGGTTTGGAAAAGTATATCAACCCAAGAAATAAGAAACGAAAGAAGAAAAACGCACCGGACGAAGAAGAGGCTCCGGCAGCACCTCAAGCCGAGGAAAAAGAAGAGAAACCTGAACCAAAGGCTGAAGAAAAGAAGGAAGAGAAACCTGAACCAAAGGCTGAAGAAAAGAAGGAAGAGAAACCGGCCGAGGAAAAAGAAGAAGCCTCTGACAAAAAAGCATAAATACTTTAATTGTATATGCTCTCTCTCAAAACCACTGTTCTGTAATCTCTACAAACCATGAACACAAATGCTGAAACTGCTGATGGTCCTGACAAGGATTTCATTGAGCACGTTGTCAAACTCATTGTTGACAACCCGGATGAGGTAAAAGTCTCACGCGCGGTCGATGAAATGGGTGTTCTTATTACGCTCCAGGTCGCAAAAGAAGACATGGGGAAAATCATCGGTAAAAACGGCCAAACGGCAAAGTCATTGCGTATTTTATTACGCGTCATTGGTTCAAAAAACAATGCTCGTGTTAATTTGCGCATTATTGAGCCGGAAGGACACGAAGAGTCTACTGATGAAGGCATTGAAATCTAAAACATACAATAAAATTGTATTAATCCACCCTTATGAATCAATCTGACTCTATCATTGAAGCTGCTCAACGTTACGATATTGTTGAAATCATCAATAAAGGCTTGGCATATGCCATTATTATAGCCGGCTTACTTTCGGTCATTTTTATTTTTATCGGTGGTATTTCATTTATATTATCGGGCGGCCAAGAAGAAAAAATCAAACAAGCCGTCAGCACCATTCGTTATGCTATTATCGGTCTTATTATCACCGTTCTTGCTGTTGTTATCGTTAGCACTGTCGGGAAAGCCCTCGGTTTAGACATCATTAAATACATCAACTTCAGTGATATTATCCAGACTGTAACCGATATTGGAAATTCAAGCGGCGTAAATTCACTTGATTAAGCAGAACGTTTACAACTTCTTATAATAAACTTCCAATCATAAGGAAATTTATAAGTTTCGCGTGCACGTACAATTGCCGCAAAAATCGCCCAATAGTTATCTTCTTCATAGATAAAGCTATTGCCGCTCTCGGTATTGGGATTATAATCGACAATTGTATCGTTAAACGGCCGCACAATAGGAACAACTCCCGCTTCCCATGCAAGTTTTAACAGTGTTTCGTCATTTTGAAAAAGCACAACCATATGTGCTTTTAAAAGAGTGCTTTGAGTTAATTGTTTTGTTTCGACCACGTTAATATCAAGATGATCCAGCCCTTCACGCAACTTACGCAAAGCCTCTTCACCTTCAATAGTTTTATTTTTTGGAATAGTTATTAACAATGTTGGTGTTTTTCTGCCTTTTTTTTGTTGTTTTTTTTGCGGAACGCTCGTTGGGCGCCGGACTGTTTTCTGCATAGGGAATTAAGGTAAGATTTTATTTGTATTTTCCTTATATTATAGCAAATTATTCCACTTTTTCCCACCACTTATAATTGACAGTAAAGATGAACATGATTTAATAGAAGCATGAAACAAACAATTATTCTTGTTGATGCAAATTCGTTAATTCATAGAGCATTCCACGCGTTGCCGCCGTTTCGAACTCCACAGGGCGAGCTCGTTAATGCAGTTTATGGCTTTTATTCGATTTTACTCAACATTATTACCAGATTACATCCGGACTATGCCGTTATTTCGTTTGATGTTTCCAAAAAAACATTCCGACATGAAGTGTTTGAAGATTATAAAGCACATAGAGTTAAAGCTCCCGATGAACTGTACGAGCAATTTGGCCGCATTCGTGAAATTCTTGCGCTCTTAAATATTCCCGTATGTGAAAAAGAAGGGTACGAAGCAGATGATGTATTGGCGACACTCGCCACTTCGGTTGCAAAAGAACGTGATATTGAAGCATTTATTGTCACCAGTGATAAAGATTCGTTTCAACTTATAAACGAAAAAACATTTGTTGCCAGTCCGAAAAGAGGCGGGAGCGATATTATGATTTACAACGATGAAGAAGTAATGAAGAAGCTGGGCATCATACCGTCACAAGTTATTGATTACAAAGCACTTACCGGAGATCCTTCGGATAATATCCCGGGCGTACCCGGCATCGGCAAGAAAACAGCCCAAAAACTATTATCACAATATAAGACACTCGATGGTGTTTACAGCCACTTGGATGATATTACCGGTTCGTTACACGAAAAATTGAAAAATAATAAAGAAGAAGCTTATTTCAGCCAAAAGTTAGTTACGTTAGTACACGATGTCCCGATCAACTTCACGCTGGACGCAGCACGTTTTTGCGTAGAAGATTTTGAAAAAGTACTACCACTTTTTGATGAACTTGCGTTTCGTTCATTAATTCAAAGAGTACACACAATGATTCCCAAAAGAGTGTCGGAGCCTGAGCAAACAAGCTTGTTCTAAACATATGTTGTCTAAAAGTATGTATACATATTTAGTTCAAACCTCATAAATAAGCCGTTTTTTTATAAAAAAACATTTGCATTTACCCTTACTTTCCTTTATATTCTTCCCAGGCTTAATATGTAGGCGCCTTTTTTATCTCTTTTCTTTTTGTAATGGCAAAATCACGCATTATTGCCAGTCTTGATATCGGAAGCTCCAAAATACGCACCGTTGTTGGGACTCTGGAAGAAAAATCTCAGATACCAAATATTATTGGAGTTGGTTTAACTCCTTCTGCCGGGCTACGAAAAGGGTCGGTCATTGATGTTGAAGAAGCGATTAACAGTGTTTCAACTTCTCTTGAAGACGCCGAACGCATGGCGGGAGAACCAATAAATCATGTTTTTCTTGGTATCGGAGGTAGTCATATTGAATCACTTAACAGTAAAGGTGTAATCGCGGTTTCGCATGCGGGGAATGAAGTGACGGAAGACGATGTCGACCGTGTTCTTGAAGCTGCTCAAGCAGTATCTATCCCAAGCAACAGAAGAATTTTACGTATTATTCCAAAATCATTTACGGTCGATGAACAAAAAGGTATTAAATATCCTGTCGGCATGACGGGTATTCGCCTTGAAGTTGAAGCACATATTGTTACCGGACTTGTACCGGCGATTAAAAACATTGAAAAATGTGTTCTTCAAGCCGGCGTTGACATCGATGATATCATTCCGACCTCCCTTGCTTCACCTGAAGCGGTATTGTCAAAAAGACAGAAGGAGCTCGGCGTGGTTGTTGTTGATATCGGAAGCGGTGGGACATCGGTTTCTGTTTTTGAAGAAGGGACCACTTTGCATACGGCGGTTTTACCGGTTGGCGGGGAGAGCGTAACCAACGATATCGCTATCGGTCTTCGCACGGCAATTGATACAGCGGAAAAAATAAAAATCGAGTATGGAAGCTGTATCCCTGAAGATATAAATGAACGAGAAACAATAGATCTATCCTTACTAAGCAAAATCGATTCACATAAAGTATCAAAAAAGCACATGGCCGAAATTATTCAGGCTAGGTATCACGAAATTTTTGTACTTGCAAAAGATGAATTGGCAAAAATACATCGTGATGGCATGTTGCCGGCCGGTGTTATCCTAACCGGCGCCGGTGTTAAAATGCCGGGCACCATTGATTTGGCACGGGAAACATTGAATTTACCTGTACAAATCGGGTTCCCGCAAAATTTTGACGGCGTAGTCGATAAAATTGACGATCCCGCATACGCAACAGCCATTGGACTCCTCATTTGGGGATCACGGCTTGAATCGCGATCATACGGGTTTAATTTTAAAGGTTTAGGGCTTAAGAAAGCCTTAAACGGCCTCAAAGAATGGATGAGAAATCTTCTCCCGTAATATATTTTAAAAAATTTATTGACATTTTGTAAAATATGATTAACAATAGATTTCCACCTAAATTATATATCCCCTTTACGTCCTTGAACACATATTATTATGGAAGATAAATCATCACTCCGAAATTTATTCTCTGGAAAAGCCGCGTCGGGTGGCCATTATTCGGCACCTAGGATTCGCCCCCAGGAAGTTGTGCCCGAGATGTCACCTGTAGCATCAATCAAAGTTATTGGTGTTGGTGGAGGCGGCAGCAATGCGACTAATCGAATGATCAAATCAAACCTTAAAGGTATTGAGTTTATTGCAGTTAACACTGATGCTCAAGCACTTTATCACTCTGAAGCTCCAACAAAAATCAATGTTGGCAAAGCAACTACAAAAGGACTGGGAGCGGGAAGTAACCCTGATATCGGAAGGCAGGCGGCAGAAGAAAGCGCAGAAGAAATTCGAGAAGCTATTGATGGTTCAGATATGGTATTTATTACCGGCGGTATGGGTGGAGGAACCGGAACAGGAGCCGCACCTGTTATTGCTGAAATCGCAAAAGAACAAGGGATTTTAACTGTAGGTGTGGTTACCAAACCATTTGCTTTTGAAGGACATCGAAGAAAAACACAAGCTGAAGAAGGACTTGAGAATTTACGAACAAAAGTTGATACCTTAATTACTATTCCAAACGATCGAATTCTTTCAATTATCGACAAGAAGACACCGATCACCGATGCGTTTATGGTTGTTGACGATGTGCTCAGACAAGGTGTACAAGGCATTGCCGACCTCATTACCGTTCACGGTATGATTAATGTTGACTTCGCCGATGTACGAACCGTCATGGAGAATGCAGGCTCAGCACTCATGGGTATCGGATACGGAACCGGAGAAAATCGCGCTATCGAAGCTGCTAAAGCGGCTATCGAAAGTCCTCTGCTCGAACTATCAATCGACGGGGCAAAAGGAGTTCTCTTTAATATCACCGGCGGAACCGACCTCTCAATGTATGAAGTTGATGAAGCGGCAAGAATTATCACAGAAGCATCGGATGCCGAGGCAAACATAATCTTTGGCGCGGTTATCAACGACTCTTACACAGGAGAAGTTAAAATCACTGTTGTAGCTACGGGCTTTGATGCGGTTCCACGAGACACCGCTTCATTCAGAACGCACTCGTCAATCAATAGTGTTTCATCTTCATCATCGTCAAATAAGCCTTCACCGGCTGCACCGGTTATTAAAAACGCTGAAGACGAACTGGACATTCCGGCGTTTATTAGAAAGAAGATGAATTAATAAAGGCCTTGCTTAACTAAGCATTCGCACTATCTGTTTCTTCAAATTTCATTGCTATTCGTGTAGCGGAAGATTTTTCTGGGTATTCAACTTGCATAGCAACCCTTCGTCCG
The DNA here is from genome assembly GCA_964585825.1 of uncultured Candidatus Peribacteria bacterium. Taxonomy (GTDB): domain Bacteria; phylum Patescibacteriota; class Gracilibacteria; order UBA1369; family PNNO01; genus PNNO01. Next base: position 2,143 of record CAZPFH010000038.1, on the reverse strand, counting down.
GCAACAAAGTATTTATTTAAAAATTCTTTTTCTTTTTTTGTGCAACCGCCAATATCTTTTAACTTTGCATAAATTTCCTTTATGTCTTTTGCTTTATCTTCCGGATTAACGTTTTCATTCCATTCCTTAAGCATTTTCTCTTCATTTTCTTTATATGAAGCAGCGCTGTCAATACGCTCTCTTAAGCCTTGTATCGCCCATCGCGCTTCAACTTTATACCCTTTTTCTTCCAATTTTCTTTTCACCGACTCTGCACGCGCTTTGGCAATACGCCGATTCGTCTCAAAGCCGCCTTCCATGCTTGCCGATCCCCAAACAATAATTTTCGGTTTTTGCTTATCTATTGTTTCCTTTTTTAATGTATCCAGCTTTTTAGAACTAATGTGCTTCATAACCGCCTCCACATCCAATCCGCCAATAGTAGCAAGATTATCCTTAATCGATTTTTTTAATAATGTGAGAAGATTACTATCAAGATTCTCCATTCCTTCAGGCAAGTCTACATCCTTAACTCCCGACTGTATTTTAGAATGCAGATTCAACCACGATTTTGAAGGGTCTATTTGAATAGAGCTACTTTCGCTTGGAAGATTTTCTCCTTTAACTAAAAGTCCTTTCGCATCTACAGAAACATCGGATATTTTAGGTTCATTAACTTTTTTTTCCATATCCTCCACAAGTTTTGGAATATCATTTAATTTTCCGGTTATATCAAATGTTCGTGTGCCGGCTGTGTTTGAAAAATTGATTTTACCATTTTGCAGTACCGTGATATAACCAAGGCGCTTATTTTTCTTTTCAACAAAAAGTCGGGCAGATTTTTTATCGGGCATCAATTTTACCGTTGACACGCTCACTCCTGCCGCCAGTAACTTTTCACGTAATTCCTGCGCCAAATGTAAAAATTTCATTTTATTTTTTAACTTATCCACATACTGTTTTCCTTCAGCTCCTTCAAGGGAAGACGTGTAGTTGTGTTTTGTCTTTTCTTGCCCCTCTCCCCAATCCGGCAGAGGCGGAAGCATCCCTTCAATGGTCTTTGCATACTCCGCTTTCAATTCATCCGAAGCGGCATTGATACCAGAGTTTATGATATCAATAAATGGTGTTTTGCTTTGACTTCGTTGCCATGCAAGTTGCTGCTGCTTAGTCGGCTTAAAAAGTTTTCTAAACTTTACCCGTGCCGGCGCACCATATGCAGTATCTTCATATTCCGTATCCCATTCTTTATTTTTATATACCGAGCGAGGTTTTTCTTGTTCCCATAAAGAAATAGCTTTATCGATAAAGCCGTGTGCTCCTTTAATATCTTCAACGATGGGTCCATTAACATATTTACCATCTTGTAGCGTTAAAGCTAGCAAATTAATATTTTCCGAATCCATTTTCTTAATAACTTCAGCATTTTTCAGATAAATACGCATCAAATATGCATCGAGCAGCATATCCAGATGCTTTTCTTTAATGTTTTCGTTATCAATAAGTTTTTCTTTATATTGCTCTATATATAAACTACGCACTTCACCAACCTGCTTTTTAAGAGCATTAAGCAATTTCTTTTTGTTTGCATCAGCTTTCTCGATAGTTTTTACCTGTTCGTTTAATTGAAGAAATTTTTGACGCATTGCTTGTTTTACCTTTTTTACAGCATCTTTGGTTTTACAGTTGTTAATTTCGTTTTTATAATTCAGAACATGTTTTCGTAATGTGGACGTAACTTCGCTTATTTCTCGAGAAACCTGCTTGTTTTTATATTGCAGCTTATCTTTCAAACGTTTTGTCGAATCTATAATAGCGTTGGAATATGTGCTTAAAGAATCCAACAGCGTTGTTTTTTCCCGAGCAACATCGGGTGCAACCGAAGCGGTATCAACACTTACCGATGGTGCAAGAGAGTCTCCCGAAGATGAATCGGGACCTTTGCCGGTAAATTTATATACCAATCGTGTATACATAAATGATTTAAATACAGGCTTTATCATGGGTTTTGTTTTTAATTATGGGTAATGTGCCTTTCGGCTTTATTGTTTTATACTTCATCAAGCTTACCGAGGATTTCTTGCAATTTATCTTTATCTTCCTTTGCCTGCTCTTTTTCACGCTTCATACGAATATCTTTTAAATATTTTTCTTTTGTTAATTT
>CAZPFH010000037.1:5406-9398 GCA_964585825.1 uncultured Candidatus Peribacteria bacterium | reverse complement strand
GTGCAGAAAATTTCTCAATTATTCTTATGGGACTTTCTCCGTACATTAATGCATCAATCATTATGCAACTGTTAACGGTTATAGTTCCACGTTTGGAAAATCTTTCAAAAGAGGGTGAGCAAGGAAGAAAAAAAATTAATCAATATACAAGATGGCTTACCGTACCAATTGCCTTTATGCAATCATACGGAATGATCGTTCTTATTAATTCACAGGCTGCAGTACCGATCGTGCCGAATATCAGTGATCCGGCTGTAGTACTTCCTATTATGGTAACGATTACAGCAGGTACTGTTCTCTTAATGTGGCTTGGGGAACTTATTTCAGAATATGGAATCGGTAATGGTATTTCACTAATCATCTTTACGGGTATTATTGCAAATATTCCTATAGCACTCGGACAAACATTGGCATTAACACAACAAAATGCCGACGCTCTTATTCCGTTTGTCTTAATGTTGTTGGTAACGTTTGCTTTACTGTCTGTTGTTGTTCTCGTTACCGAAGGCCAACGGCAGATTCCTATAATTTATGCAGGAAGAGGAACTCGAGGGAAAAGCGATCATGCCATTTTGCCTATCCGCGTAAATCAGGCCGGAATGATCCCGATTATCTTTGCGGTTTCAATGGCAACCTTCCCGGGAGTCTTGGCGCAACTATTTCAAAATTCCCAATCAGCCACATTGAAAGCGATTGCCGATGCGATACTCACCTATTTCCATGTAAACAGTGTACTGTATGTTGTTGTGTACTTCTTCTTGGTTATAGCTTTTAGTTATTTTTATGTCAGTATCACCTTCAACCCCGAACAAGTTGCTGACAATTTACAAAAACGAGGCGGCTACGTACCAGGTATTCGTCCGGGAAAAGAAACGGCCAATTATCTTGGTAAAGTATCAAACAGACTCAATTTATGGGGAGGTGTCTTTATCGCCCTTATAGCGATATTCCCAATGATACTCGGTTCACTCTTCAGTTCATTGCAGCTTGGAAACATAACTATGCTGATAAGTGGAGCGGGAATGATTATCATTGTAGGTGTAGTACTTGAACTCATGAGACAAATCAATGCACAGCTTGTTATGCATGATTACTCTAAGTTTTACTAAAAGTTCAGTTAACATAATTTGCTATGGATATCATTTTGTTTGGCATACAAGGTTCCGGTAAAGGAACTCAGGGCAAGCTTCTTAAGAGAAGGTACGATACCGCCTACTTTGAAACAGGAGCGGAGCTAAGGCGACTTGCGGCCGAAGACAGCGATCTTGGAAGAAAGGTGAAAGAGATTATCGAAGCGGGCCGGCTTGTTCCAAATGAAGTGGTTATGGAAATTGTTGAAGATTTCCTAAAAAAAGTACCGGAAGATAAACCGGTTATTTTTGACGGCATTCCAAGAAAAATGATACAAGCCGAAACGTTGATCGCACTCTTAAAGAAAAAGAATAGAAAGTATAAAGCTTTAATGTTGGATCTTTCAAAAGAGCAAGCTCTAGAAAGACTTACAAAACGAAGAATTTGCTCAGAGTGCAAAGAAGTGTATCCGGCAAGTTACGATAAAGATCAATGTGAAAAATGCGGTGGTGAGCTTATAACTCGAACCGATGATAATGCGGAAAGTATTAAAGTAAGACTGCAAGCGTTTGAAGATGAAACAATGCCCGTTATCGGTAAATTTGAAGAAGAAGGAAATCTTATTCATGTTGATGCGTCAGGCACAATCGAAGAAGTGGATCAAGAGTTACAAAAGGTTTTGGATCCAATTATGAAATAAGTATGGCTATTAAGATTAAATCACCCAAAGAGATTGAAATAATGCGTGAAGCCGGGAAAATTCTTGCAACTGTTTTGCATGAAGTAGAAGCTTTTTCGGAAATAGGCAAAACAACAAAAGAACTAAACGACTTTGCCGAAAAACAAATAAAGAAATATAAAGTTAAGCCATCTTTTAAAGGCTATCAGGGATTTCCCGCAGCACTTTGTACATCGGTTAACGAACAAGTTGTACATACAATACCCGGAGATTACGTACTAAAAGACGGAGATATATTAACGGTTGATTGCGGTGTAATACATAAAGGATTTCATTCAGATTCAGCTATTACCATATTGCTGGGAAATGTTCCCGAAAAAACAAAAGAGTTTGTCTTTGTGGTAAAAAAAGCTTTACACGCGGCAATTGATAAAGTAAAACCCGGTGTTCCGCTTAATATTATCGGAGCAACAATACAAAAAATCATTGAAAACGATCATGGATACAGCGTTATTAAAGAACTGACCGGGCACGGTATAGGACGTGAGCTTCACGAGGATCCGTTTATTGTAAATTTTAGAGACTATGCTTCAGGCCCAATACTTAAAGCTGGCATGACAGTTGCAATCGAACCAATTGTTGCAATGGGAGAAGGCGGCATTATAACACTCGATGATAAGTGGACCATTATAACCGCCGACAAGATGCCTTCATGTCAATGGGAACACACCATAGCGATAACCGAAAAAGGCGCAGAAATTCTTTCTAAACGTTAACACTTGTTTAGCGTTTGTAAGAAACACCTTTCTTATCAAGCACCGTATATAGATTGGGTAACGCATCACGCATTGCACGGCGTCCTTCTTCTATTGCTTCATCCGCTTTATCAAACTCAAGATGTCCGCATTGTACATTTGGAGTAATAAGATAATCTGCTTTTGCGTTGGCAATTCGAATATTAGTACTATCTTCCGCCGCTATATCAAGAGCACGAAGAGCAATGCCAATAAGTAATTTTATATCGCTTTTTCTTTGTGCTATGTAACCATGTAATGCACCGGCTTTCTGAAAAAGATCTTTATATTTATTTCGATGATACTTCGCATATACCATGCCGGAAATATACTGACGAGAAGTATAGTTAGCCAATTTAACCCCAAGCATGACATCAGCCTTTTTATCAACCAGCAAGGAGAGAGGCACATTATTCAACACCGCGCCATCAACCAAATATCGATCATTATAAAAATGTGGCGGGAAAATTATCGGAATTGAAACAGCAGCTCGCAATGCCTCACGGATAAGTCCCGTATTGAAAACAACTTCTTTCCCGCTTTCCAAATCAACTGCAAGTGTTGAAAACGGAATACGACAATCTTCAAAACGAGCATCTTTAAAAACTTGTAAAAGACCTTCTTCAATAAAATCACCACTCAATAAGCTTTCATGAAACGGCGTTGCGTATTCCATGGGAGAAAAATTTATATGCTGAAAATGAACAGCTATTTCCTTAATTCTGCTAAGAGGCATACCCAAAGCATACATAGCCCCGATAACCGATCCCATGCTTGTGCCGGCAAGATAATCAATGTGAATGCCGTGCTCTTCAAGTACTTCAAGAATACCTACATGCGCAAATCCGCGAGCACCGCCACCACCAAGTGCAAGCGCTATCGTTTTTTTGGATTTAGGCATTTGACTTTTGTTTATTTTTATATCTTTATAACATTTTATCATGATTAGCCAAATAAAGACAATACAATAAAGGGTCTAGAGCCCTTTTTTAAGCCACCGTAAATGTGATTTTACAATAATTTAATTGTTACGCAACTGTTTTTTATTAAATACTACAAATATACGAAAAATACCTTGATTTAAGCATACTGCTCATGTACTATCCTATCGCTGTTTTTTGCATAAAAAATCGGTTTTAGCTGTAAATAACAACAAATTATCACATGGCGAAAGAGGTCATAGAAGCATTTGGAGAAGTCCTTGAGACTCTTCCCAACACAACATTTAGAGTGAAACTTGTCGATAAAAATTATCCGGATCACACTGTTTTAGCACATTTATCAGGAAAAATGAGGGTAAATTATATCAAAGTGGTTCCGGGCGATATCGTAACACTTGAATTAACCCCCTATGATTTAACCAAGGGGCGTATTACCTTTCGACACAAATCGCCTGAAGCGGCAAAAGCCGCTATGGAAGAAAAAGAGAGAGAAGATAATGAAGGGGA
>CAZPFH010000037.1:0-5396 GCA_964585825.1 uncultured Candidatus Peribacteria bacterium | reverse complement strand
AGAAAAAGACGAAAAAGAAAACACCTCATCATCAGATTAATTTAATTTTAACTATGAAAGTACGATCATCCGTAAAAAAAATATGCGACAAATGTAAAATTATCCGCCGAAAAGGGGTGATTCGTGTTATTTGTAAGAACAAAAAGCATAAACAACGACAAGGATAATTATTTTACTTTATTACCTATGTATTCATGGCTCGTATAGCAGGCGTAAATCTACCAAAAGACAAACGAATTGAAATCGGTTTAACCGCAATCTACGGAATTGGAAGGAATCTCAGTAGACAAGTTCTTACCGATCTTAAACTCAACCCGGATACCAAAGTGAAAGATTTAACCGAAGGCGAAATCGCTAAACTGCGTGAAGCTATCGGCAAACTGGCGACAGAAGGGGATTTACGAAGAAAGGTATCGCTTGATATTAAGAGATTGCAAGATATTGGAAGTTATCGCGGTTTCCGGCATAGGAAAAGACTTCCTGTTCGCGGACAACGAACAAAAACCAATGCACGAACCAAAAAAGGAAAAAAAGTAACTATTGCGAATAAAAAAGTTGCTGTTAAATAATATATTATTAAATATTCTCCAATATGGCTGAGAAGAAAAATGCCAAGAAAGCACCAAAAAGAAAAGCGAAACGAAAAATGTGTCCGGAATGTAACGCATATATTCAAGCGACATACAATAACACTATCGTTACGATTACCGAACCAACCGGAGATGTAATTGCATGGTCAAGTGCGGGTGCTAGCGGATTTAAGGGATCACGAAAATCCACTCCGTATGCGGCGCAAGTTGCTGCTGAAAATGCCGTTGAAAAAGCACAATCTGCCGGCGTTGAAAAAGTGAATGTATATGTAAAAGGAGTAGGATCGGGACGTGAACAAGCGGTTCGCGGACTTAATTCTGCGGGACTGCATATTGTTACTATAACAGACATAACTCCTGTTGCTCACAACGGCTGCCGACCAAAGAAGCAAAGAAGAAACTAATTTAATTCTTACGTTAACCAGTATAAGACATGGCTCGATACAGAGGACCAAAAACTAAAATTGCACGACGAGAAGGAATCAGCCTTGCAGCATTTGGTAATTATGAAGGAGCTGCATTTAAAGCTGCGAAAAGGAAAAATTATCCTCCCGGACATAACGGTAAACGAGGATCGTTTTCAAAACCTTCCGAATATTCAAAGCAATTGAGAGAAAAGCAAAAGGCAAAACGAATTTACGGTGTTCTTGAAAAACAATTCAGACGATATTACAAAAAAGCGGATAAAGCGGAAATGGCAACGAACGTTTCTCTTCTTACCTTGCTTGAAAAACGTATAGACAACATTGTATATCGAAGTGGTCTTGCTGAAACACGAAGACAAGCCAGGCAAATGGTAAATCACGGTCTGCTTAATCTTAATGGAAAACGTGTTGATATCCCATCAATAGAATTATCAATAGGTGATAAAATCGAAGTGCGTGATAACAAGAAAAAATCACCACTATTCGATGAAATAAAGAAGAAAAAAGCAAAAGCCCCAAAATGGCTCAAGGTAGACCTTAAAGGGTTGAATTGCGAAGTCATTCGCGAGCCTCAAAAAGATGATCTTGAGCAGATTATCGAAGCACAACTTATTGTTGAGTACTACTCAAAATAATACACTAAAACCCACTCTCCCCTTTCCCTTAATTAATAGTTTATTATGCATCAAATACAAGAAGAAATCGGTATTCCTAAGTTTAAGCCGCAAAAAAAGGGTGACAATCATATGATATTCACACTTGGACCTTTGCCTCCCGGCTATGGAATGACCGTTGGTAACGCTTTACGAAGGGTTCTCCTTTCATCACTACCTGGTGCGGCTATTACTGGCGCGAAAATTCAGGGGGTAACTCACGAATATTCTACAATTAAAGGTGTTAAAGATAGTATCCTTGATATTAATTTAAATATAAAACAAGTATACGTTCAGATGGAAAACAAAGAACCGGCAAAATTGGAAATAAATGTTTCAAAGCCGGGAATTGTAACTGCAAAAGATATAAAATGCCCTACGGGTGTTAAAATTCTTAATCCGGATCAATACATAACAACCATTGAAGGTAAAAAAACAAAGTTGAAAATGGAGCTTCGAGCTGAAAAAGGCGTTGGCTATGTACCCGCTTCTCAAAGAATCAAGCAAGAGAAAATAGCGGACATGATTGTTCTTGATGCCGTTTACACGCCGGTTATAAAAGTGCGTTACGATGTTGAGAATACTCGTGTCGGACAAATGACCAACTTGGATAAACTTGTTCTTGAAATAAAAACAGATGGAACAATTATTCCGGAAGACGCACTTAAATTTTCTTCAAACATTCTGGTTTCATACTTTAACCTCTTCAATGAGGAAGGTGTTATGGTTGAACAAGACTTCATGAGTGATTTTGCAAAGATAGCCGCAAAAGAACAAGAACAAGAAAAGACAAAGCCGGTACAAGAATCATATACTCCTATTGAAATTCTCGGATTCTCTCCGCGAACACTTAATGCACTTATAAACGGAGGTATAGGATCTATTGAACAATTATCAAAATGTACCGAAAGCAAACTATCAAACCTACGAGGCTTTGGTAAAAAGGCATTAAGTGAAGTGCGAGATGCACTTGATAAAAAAGGCTTAACACTTGCCGAAGAATAGTATATCTTACTTTCCCACTTTTACACCAATTAGCAATGAGACATCAAAAAAGACTACGAAAAATCGGAACAGACGCGTCACATCGTAAATCAATGCTACGAAATCTTGCGATGAACGTAATCATACATGAAAAAATAAAGACAACTTCCGCACGAGCAAAGGCGGTTGCCCCGTTTGTCGACAAGCTTATCAATATTGGTAAGAAAAAAGATAAGCTATCGGTTATACGGACGCTTAATAAGCTGGTTAATCATGAAAGTTGCAGTAAAAAAATCATTGAAGAATTAGCTGAAAAATATAGTGATAGAAAATCTGGATATACACGGATAACCAAAGCCGGATTTAGAGGAGGAGATAACGCATCTATGGTATATATTGAACTCGTTTAACTATGAAAACCTACTCACCAAAAAAACAAGATATTGATAGAAAATGGTATATTGTTGACGCCAAAGGGAAAAGACTTGGCAGGTTAGCAACTGAAATTGCCGTTAAGTTACGGGGTAAAGACAAACCTCAGTTTGCCCCTCACATTGATTGCGGCGATTACGTTATTGTTATCAATGCAAAAGAGATTGCCGTTACAGGTAATAAAATGGAAGACAAATATTATTATCGTCACAGTGGTTATCCCGGAGGTCTAAGGAAAAAACCACTAAAACAATTGTTGGAAGAAAATCCGGAAGAAGTTATTATCAAAGCCGTTCGGGGAATGATTCCACGCAATAAACTTCGCAAAGAAGTTATGATGAAATTGAAAGTTTTTGCAGGGTCTGAGCACCCACACGAAGCTCAAAAACCACAACCGTTAACTGATTAATACCTATGCCAGCACAGCCTAAAGCAAAAAAGAAAGAGACTTACCACTATGCGAATGGAAAGCGAAAAACCGCTGTTGCCCGAGTTCGCCTTATTCCCGGAGGAAAAGGGAAAGTTGTCATCAACGATAAACCAATGAAAGAATTTTGTTGTGTAAAAACGCAACAAGATGCCATTCTTGCACCACTTGAATTAGTTGGATTGATAGGGAAAGTTGATGTGAGCGCCAAAGTAACCGGCGGAGGATATAATGCACAAGCAGATGCAATCAGGCATGGTATTTCAAAAGCATTGCTCGAATATGATGAGATGTTCCGCGGTGCATTAAAGAAAGCCGGGTTCCTTACACGAGACTCGCGAACGAAAGAACGAAAGAAGTACGGATTAAAAAGAGCGCGAAGAGCACCACAGTTCTCTAAACGTTAAGCATTATTTTATCGCTTGGTTTACAATAGTATAACTGTTTTTTTATGCGATTTGATATTTGCACACTCTTCCCCGATATGCTTACGTCCTATATTGACGAAAGCATTTTGAAGCGCGCTCGGGACGAAGGTCTTTTAGAGATACATTTCCACAATATTCGCGACTATAGTAAGGATAAGCATAAAAAGGTTGACGATACACCTTACGGCGGAGGAGCAGGAATGCTTATGACTCCCCAACCTTTATATGATTGCATTACTGCGGTGAAGAAGGTGAACGGTGGACCTGTTATATTCATGACCCCGCAAGGCCAAAAACTAACCCATACACGAACGAAGAGGCTTGCAAGGAGCAACGACTCGCTTATTTTGCTATGCGGCCGCTACGAGGGCATAGATCAAAGAATTCGGGATCTCCTGATTGACGAAGAGCTCTCGATCGGTGATTACGTATTAACCGGTGGAGAACTCGCCGCAATGGTAGTGATTGATGCCGTATCAAGATTTATACCCGGAGTGCTTGGAGATAAAGATTCTGCCGAAGAAGATTCTTTTAGTAGAAGTTTCGCAGGCAAGAAAGAATACCCGCAGTACACAAAACCGGCTAAGTTTAAAGGGTTGGAAGTGCCGGAAGTATTGCGCTCGGGCAACCACGCCAAAATAGAAGCGTGGAGGAAAAAGCATTTGAAATAAACTCCTATTCATCAAATTCCTCTAAATTAAAAGTAAGACTCAAGTCTCGGATAAAATCAATAAAACGCTTGGTAAATTTTTCTATATCTTTATCGGTCAGATCTTCTAATTTTAAACGTTTAAATAATTTTTCCGTCAGTTTTTTCTGTAATGAAAACAGCTTTTTGTGTTGTGCAAAAAGATCATCGATTTTCTCTCGATGTTCTTTTTTCTCACCGATAAAACAATCTCGAACCGCATCAATATTGCGCTCAAGTTGTTGCCATGCCCATACAAAATACTTCTCATCTCTATCTCGAATCACCTGAATCATTTGACGTATATTATCAGCAGCCATATGTAATTTCTGCCGTTCTTGCTTAAGTAACATAGAATCCATATCGATACCGTTACACTATACGTTAGGTATAGTAACACATTTTTTTTACGCCCCAAAGCTCGCTTTTTTGCCTGTTTAATGCTATAATAGTACGAAAATAAAAATAAAAACACGCGCAAAAATGCATCAAAAACCGCTTGAGGAATTACTCAAGGAATTCAAAACATCAACGGACGGGCTCACTCAAAAGGAAGCACTATTTCGTCTTAAAAAATACGGATCGAATGAGCTTAAAGTGAAAAAGAAAACACCGTGGTGGATTCATTTTCTTAAAGAATTCACCGATTTAATGGTATTGATTTTGATTTTCGCAGCATTGATTGCAGGTTTTGCCGGTGAGATGCGGGATGCCATTGTCATTCTCTTTATCGTCTTTATTAACGCTATTATCGGCTTTGTTCAAAAAT
>CAZPFH010000036.1:2896-9480 GCA_964585825.1 uncultured Candidatus Peribacteria bacterium | reverse complement strand
GCAAAAGAGCTTCGTCATAGCCGTGATTTGCGCTTTCCAATCCGGCCAATATAGAATTTGTATAATGACCACATATTTTCGCCTGCATATCGGTTGTTTTCGGATTTATACGCCTATATGAAGAAATATATAATCGTATTGCCGAGTTTCCCAGATATGATTCCCATGGCCAACATGCAATACATACATGAAGTGGTGCTCCCGTAGGCAATAATCCCATTTTACCATATCCGTAAAAGATAAGAGGCCTAATGTATCCGTTTTCTAAATTGTTTTTACGTACGATCAATTTTAGAGCGCTTAACAATTCACCATTTGTGTACGGCAAGTCCATGTGCAGCACCGACGCCGAATACATTAATCGTTTGATATGCTCATTTGGGCGAAAAAGCGCAATCTTACCTTTTTTTGTTTGATAACAACGAATTCCTTCGAACACTCCGCCTCCATAATGAAGACTGTGAGAAAGAACATGGATTTTTGCCTTTTCCCATGGGGTCAATTCCCCATCCATCCAGATATATTTCGTTGCTTCAATCATGTAAATTGCGTTAAAGTCAAAAGAGAGCTTAACAAATGTACCCGAGAAACTCAATAATACCCGCTCCTTCTTTGCATTTTAAGTCTATTTTTGCTATAATTATATGAATTTATAAGAGAACAATAGTACTTATGAAAAAACTTTATACAAAAATCATTTCCGTTATAGCATTTGTCGCACTTATGATAACGCAAAACAGTGTGGTTTTTGCTGCTACTAATCCTTTTACGGTTGAAGCGTATGGAATAGATACTATTGCCGGATATACCGCACATATTTATTCGTCAAAAACATTACCAAATAAAACCGTAACGTTTTATATTGAAAAACCAAACGGAAATACTCTTTCTATCCCAATAGAAACAGACGATACCGGAGTGGCGGAATTTGATTTATACGATTATCATACTAAAAAGGCCGGAACATACAATATCTCGGCACAATTACAAGGAGGTAAAGAAGGGAAATCAACAACTTTTTATGTTTTCCCGGATGAAATTTCGCCGATGCAATCAGAAGTTGAAGCTTCTTCCTTACTTGCAACCGCAAACGGTATTGATAAAATATATATAACTGTTTCACTTAGCGATAAACATGGTAATCCTATTAAGGGACATGAAGTTGAAGTCGTTTCAAGTAGATCGGTGGATTCCGTAAAGCGCATATCAGAACAACAATTTACCGATGATAATGGTGAAATCATCTTTTGCACTTCATCAGATAAAAAAGGAGTTTCAATTTACTCGTTTTTAGATACTACGGCAAATACCGTTCTCGATAAAAGATTGGAAATCGCGTATACACTTCCTTCAAATGTGGGAGGTTTTATCCCAACAGCTTATGCCGCAGCTGGAGAAGTGGAACGTTTTATTTTCGAAGATCTCCCCGCTTCCATTACGGCAAATGCGGATGTGGGATTCGCTTTAACCGCTATTGATTCAGAAGGTGAAACGGTTCCAAATTATGCAGGAACCGTGCATTTCTCCGCCGAAGGAACAAACAGTGTTTATGCATCTCTTCCTAACGATTATACTTTTGATGTTGATTTGGATAGTGGAAGTCATAATTTTAGGGGCGCACAATCACTTAATTTTGCTCAAGAAGGTATTTATACAATTGTTGCTACCGATCTTGATAACTTTACAATTCGCGGTGAAACTGAAATAACGGTTGGCGCTTCTTCAACACAGTATGAAGATGACGATACGACAAATATTGATGATTCAACCGATAGCCTTGCTATAACCAGTCCGACTTCCGGAACATATAGCAGTAATGAACTTGTTATTAACGGCAAAGCACCACTTGCAGGCGCGACCATTCAAATCTTTGACAATGATACTAATGTTGGATCAACAGAGGTAGAAGCTGATAATACATTTTCATATGAACCTTCAATTGTTGTTGAAGGAGAGCATACATTTTTTGTAGTTATGCAAGATGAAGACGGAACCATCTTGGACACTTCAGAAGATGTAACTATCAGTATAGATACAACACCACCCAAAGTTGAAGATATCGAATTTTCTCCATCTTCGGGCATACAAACAGGTGATATTATAGATATTATCGTCACATCGGAACCAACCGTATTCCAAGGCGCCGTTGTATTTGATGTTGATATTGCGGAACTTGAACAAGATGCAACCGATCCTACAAAATATATAGCATCAATCCAAGCTCCTTCAGAACCGGGCAAATATTCGATTGATGTTATTTTAGTTGATGAGCTCGGTAATGAAGGTGCCTATGAAGATATCGCAACTATTGAAATAGATGATGATGGTAAAACAACCATTAACGGCAATGCCGAAAACGAACCGATGGAAGACGAGAACCAAGCTCCATCAGACGTATTTGGTGTTAAAGCCACTTCTTCCGATAAAAAAGTAACTTTGTCATGGCAAGCGGCTACAGATGATTCGGCAATTGACCATTATACTATTTATTACGGTCTGACTCCGGCGAATCTTACTCAGCAAGCTGATACATTTGACAATAAAACAACATGGTACATTCCAAACCTAACCAATGGTAATGAATATTTCTTTTCAATTGTTGCCGTTGACGATGAAGGTATGGAAAGTGAAAATATGAGTAGCATTATCAGTGCAATACCATTTAGCCCGGCTCCGGTCTTTGTTCCTCCCGAGCCACAACCCGAGCCGGTAACCGAGGTTGAATATCGACCCGTTGCTCCGAATATGCAATCAACAGGTCCCGAGGAAGCATGGTTCGTACTACTCTCATTAGTTTTGGCACAGCTTTACTTTAAGTTTAAGAAGAAAGTATGCTAGAATCTGCTTTGGTGTTTAAACGTTACTTAAAGCAGAACAATTAATTATGCAAGCATACATCGCACTTTTTATCGATATTCTGGGTGAAATTATTATTCTGGCAATTTTGATCCGAGTTATTATGTCATGGATTCGACCAATGGGAGCCCGCGGCACATTCGGCACATTTGTTTTTGAAATTACCGAGCCACTTCTATCGTTTTTCAGGAAAATTATTCCGCGTATCGGCATGATTGATATATCGCCTATTGTAGCACTTTTCGCAATAGAAATTATTCGCTCTTTTCTTTTGAGCTTACTGATGTAATTTCCTCATATGATATCAATATACAATACATTATATAGAACAAAAGAAGTTTTTGCTCCAATTAAAAAAAAGAAAGTTGGCATGTATTTGTGCGGCCCCACCGTATATGATAATGCCCATTTGGGACACGGAAGAAGTGCCGTGGCATTTGATATTATTCGCCGTTATTTCATATATAAAGGATATGACGTGCATTTTGTTTCTAACTACACAGATATTGACGATAAAATGATTAATCGTGCCTTTGAGAAAAAAATACAGGTTTCCGAATTGGCGGAAATTGTTATCCCTCATTATATTAAAGATTACTCTAATTTGAATGTTTTACCGGCAACAAAGCACCCAAAGGCAACCAACTATATTCCGCAGATTATTGAACTTATTAATCAACTTGAAGAAAAAGGAGCAACATATGAACTTGAAGACGGCATCTATTTTGATATAAAAGCATTTCCCTCTTATGGAAAACTATCCAACCAAAATATTGAAGACCTGCAAATGGGAGCGCGTGTTGAAGTTAATAAGGAAAAAAAGAATCCACAAGATTTTGCTCTTTGGAAAAAAGAAAAACCCGGAGAACCTTCATGGGATAGTCCGTGGGGAAAGGGTCGTCCGGGTTGGCATATTGAATGTAGCGCCATGAGTATGGATATTTTGGGTGAAACTTTTGATATTCATGCCGGAGGTGCAGATCTTATTTTTCCTCATCATGACTGCGAAATAGCTCAAAGTGAATGTGCGACAAATAAACCTTTTGCACATTATTGGATGCATAACGGTTTTATTAATATCAATAAAGAAAAAATGTCCAAATCGTTGGGGAACTTTATAACATTAAAGGATCTCTTTAAAGAATATCCCGGATCCGTTATACGATTTTTATATTTACAGACACATTATCGTTCACCTATAAATTTCTCTTCGGATTTATTGGAGCAATCGGTTAACACGCTACAACGAATTCATGATTTTGTTCGCACTATGCAGAATATAGAAAAATCGGGAACTCTTCATCCGCTGGTTAAAAAAGAAATTGATCAGTTTCGTACTACATTTGAAGATCGCATGGACGATGATTTTGATACTCCCGAAGCACTCGCCGCTTTATTTGAATTTATTAAAGCAATATACGTACTCAACGATAAATCGCCTCTTTCAATCAACGATGCAAAAGAAATCTTGCAAATACTTCAATCAATCGATGAAGTTTTTGCCGTAATTTTTGAAGGAAACAAAGAAACGTTATCAAAGGAATTAATGGAACTTATTGAAGAACGAGAAAAGGCACGCGAAGAAAAAAACTGGGAAAAATCCGATAAAATTCGTGATATGCTTAAAAAGAAAGGGATCGTTGTTGAAGATACCCCGCAAGGGACTGTGTGGAAAAGAAACAATCTTATTTAAACATCCGACTCGGCAACAAGATATTCCCCTAATTCCCAAATATCTCCGGCGCCCATAATCAAAGCCACACCGACATTATCTTTATTGTCTTTCAGATATGTTTTAATTTTTTCATATGTATCCAAATGATATGTTTTTATGCCTTCTTGTTTTACCGCTTGTATTAAATCGTTAACCGAAATACTTTCCATATCCTTTTTCGTATCACGAACTTGATAAATATTTGGGATAATAACAGTATCGGCATTTTTAAAAGAAGATGCGAATTCAGGTAAAAATTGTTTTGTCCTATTGTATTGATGAGGCTGGAAAATACAACAAATTTTTTTCTCCGGATATTTTTCGCGTGTAGCCTTTAACGTGCTTTTTATTGCTGTTGGATGATGAGCGTAATCATTAACAACAATTATATTATTATATTCGCCCATAACATCAAATCGCCTCCAAGAACCTTTAAAATTATTTAATGTTTTTATTATTGTTTCTCGATTAATTTCAAGAAGATCTCCCAGTATATATGCAGCCAGTGCATTCATTTTATTAAAACTGCCGGGAACTGAAAGTTTTAACATATTATCGCGAATTTTATAATCAGCATCATCATTATGAGCTGAAAACGTAATAACATTCGCTTTTTGATCAGCTATGACATCTCTTACATTTGCATCATCAATATTGGCAATCAAATATCCGTCTTTCGGTAATTTTTCTATAAATTCTTTAAAGGCGCTTTTATAATCTTCAAGATCTTTGTAGTAATCAAGATGTTCCGCTTCAAGATTGGTAAGAATAATGATATTCGGATTGTATCTTAAGAAATTACGTTTATATTCGCATGCTTCCACAAGAAATATTTCTCCGTTTCCTTGACGATAATTGCTGTTATTAAGCTGCTCAACTTGCGATCCGACTACAACGGTAGGATCTTCCCCCCCCTCTACCATAACCAATGCAGCCATAGACGTAACGGTTGTCTTTCCATGAGTTCCACACACCGCTACCGTATAATTATCCATCGTAAAATCACTTATTGCTTCTGAAAAAGTAATAGTTTCAATATTATGATGACGCGCATATGTAAGTTCAGGATTTGTTTCAGGTATTGCGGATGAATAAATAACCATATCGACAGTATCATCAACATGTGTCTCATCATGACCGATATATATAGTAATCCCCTTCTCTTTCATAGCCTCCAATAAATGCGATTCGTTCATATCGGATCCCGAAACGGTATGCCCTTGTTCATGTAAAATTTGCGCAAGGCCGCTTAAACCAATACCTCCAATACCTATACAGTGGATGCGCTTTCCTGCTTTCATGATTGCGGCTATATTAAGACTGTGTTAGAATTTTTGAGCTTTCTGACTAGATTCATACCATGGAGAAAAAAAAGGATCAACCGTCAAATCTTACGAATTTCATTATTATAGGGCTTATTATTTTGAGCACGTACTTGTTGTATTCATTGACACTTGCATTTTACAAGAGTCATCAAATTGACATTTATATTGATGATTTTGAAAAGGAAAATGAGCGAATTGCAGAAGAAAATCGAAAGCTGGTTGAAGAATTTGATTATATTACTTCCGAAGCCTATATAGATAAAATACTCAAACAAAACAAAGGCCTTATTAATCCCGGAGAGGATATGGTTATAATAGCTTCCACTCCCCTTCTCGGAGAAGAACAAGCGGTCAAAGAGTTCGAAAACATGTCAAATAATCTGGATGGCGTTTCAAATGTTGATAAATGGAAAATTTTCATTTTTGACGATAACCCGTTGCGATAAATTCTTGACATCAGGTTTTTGTAGCGTATCATACAAATACTTTCACAATATCGCGGGGTAGAGCAGTGGCAGCTCGTCGGGCTCATAACCCGGAGGTCGCAGGTTCGAGTCCTGCCCCCGCTACCAAGAATAGTGGGGCGCAGCGGAAGAAGCTGCGCTTTTTTGTTGAACAAGTATCGGGGAAACGGCATCTGCCTTGACGTGCGTCCTGCCGTTTGTTACACTCCATGAGCAATCCCAGTT
>CAZPFH010000036.1:0-2886 GCA_964585825.1 uncultured Candidatus Peribacteria bacterium | reverse complement strand
TAACCCGGAGGTCGCAGGTTCGAATCCTGCCCCCGCAACCAAAAATAGCACTCAATCTGATGAGTGTTTTTTTATTAAGTATGTCTGAAAATATGTTTCCAAAATGATTGACCACCCATTACCCCCAAAACAAGAGCAATAATTAGATTTGCAAGAGCAATGGTTGAAAACACATCATTATTTGTTAGAAGAAAAAGTTCTCCAAGTACAATGGCGATATCTATAAAAAATGATTTGAATTTTGCATAATATGGAGGTTTTATAAAAAGTTTCTCAATAGTTGCATATTTTAACGATGTATCGACAATTAATTCGCGAGCAACCAGAAGCATAACAATCCATAACGGGAAAGCCTCCAATATCACCAAGCTAATCATCAATAGAACATGTAGCAGCTTATCAGCTATCGGATCAAGCAAAATGCCCATTTTACTTTCTTGATTGAGCTTGCGTGCAAGGTAACCGTCCAAACTATCACTGCTTGCAGCAACAATATACAAGGCAACAGCAACATGATAATGATACGGAAATTGAATAAAGAGCGTAGCGATAGCAAACGGAACAAGAAAAATTCTAAAGAAACTAATATAATTTGGTATTGTCATAATCTATAGAATAAAAATCATTACCATTATAATACAAAAAGCCCTATTCAGCCACTGAATAGGTACTTTTTGTGAAGCCTCTCTCTTCTCTTTCGAGATTCTCTAAAACCAATTAAAAATTAACAAATCATTTAATGTATGTAAAGTTTTTCATTTTGTCTTTACAATATTTAAGCCTGTGTTAATATTTGGTTCACTCAATGTAAAATTTATATACTATGAATCGAAATTTTAATAAAATCATATCACAGCGTATTAAGACAGCTTTAAAAGAAGCAAACACTTCTCAAACCGAACTTGCTCAAATGATTGAAAAATCTCGAGCATATATCTCCAATATTACAAAAGGACGCTATGTCCCCAAAGTATCTGAATTAATTAAAATTGCAGAATATCTTAAAAAGCCGGTCGGTTACTTTCTCGGTGAAGACCAACCGGGACTTATGCACTACGTACAAAAAGCAAAAAAATGGGATGAACTGGTTAAACTTATAGAAACAGATATACGAAAAGATCTGTCTGACGATGTTGTGGCGATACCTATGCTTGAGCATGCCAATATACGGAATATGAGTGTTCAGGCGATCATGGATTCAAGAAAAAATCTAAAAAATTATATTTATTTTTCAAAACAAAATTTGCGTAAATATTATAAATATACTAAACCAACCAACAATTTGTTGGGATTAAGGATATTCATAAGAGACTATCCTGAATTTGGTATTTATTTAGGAGATATAACAATTTATGAACCCGTTTTCAATAATGATATCGGTGACGATAGCGGTAAACTTTTTGGCATTATTTATAAAGGAGACTTATGTATTAAACGTATATATAGAGAAGGGAAAAAATATTACTTTGAACCCATACACTCAACGCCTCAGCTCAACAAAATGGCCATAAACGATAAGAACCTTGTTGTTGCCGGAAAAGTCGTGTTATCCCTTCACACAAAGCTATTTTGAGAACTTGCATTATATGTAATAAATAGTGTACTTTCATTTCGTCATTACATAATGAACGCCGCTCTTTGAAATCGGCTGACGACGGTTTTTTTCTGCCTATTTAAGGAAATATACAGAGAGATGTCGTCGTCAGAAAGGCTTGTCTGTTATGAATAGAAATTTCTTTTCATTGTTTTTTTCAAAGTCCAATATTCCCAACCTTATTACCGGAGCGAGAATTGTTCTTTTTTTGCTCACACTCTTTGCGATTAAATATATGTATCGCCACAATGAGCCGCTGCATATTGTTTTTTCAATCTCCAGTGTAGTCATTTACAGTCTTGATTGGCTCGATGGCTATGTAGCACGAAAATACGGATGGGAGTCCTCTTTTGGCGCAATTTTTGATCCTGCGGGAGATAAAATATGTGCCTACAGTATGCTCGCCTACTTTTACTCTATTGGAATTTTTCCTATATGGGCATTGGCGATCATCCTGTTCCGAGATATTGTACTCAGCACTATACGATTGGCAAGTGTAAAGCATGGCTTTACATTTAAAACCAGTCAAATGGGAAAGCTGAGAACCAATATTATCGGTTTTGGAGGTGGCATATTATATTTACTCCATTATTGGGGTGAATATTACTTTATTGAAGTAAATATCGGAATTAGCCATATTATCATTATCGGCATAATGTTATTTACAATCTTCAATATAGTAAAACTGCCCAATCAATTCATGCTGAAGATTTTCCCACGCTTTACAGATAAAGTTGGGGCGGTTATTACCTTTATAATAGCTGCCGTTTACCCCCCTTATTCCATTATAATCGCGATGATATGGATAACGGGATACACTTTATGGGACTATGGAAAGGCCTTCATGCATGAAAATGTTCAAAAGTTTATTCCAAAGGCGGTTATATATTGCTGTATAGGCATAGGTATGACTGTTTTAGTGATTGGACTTTTGACCATTTCAATTTACGCGTCGGTGCTTATTGCAATATGTATTTTTATTTTACTACTGATGCAAAACCAAAATGTGACAAATGCAAAAATTGTCACATTGCCCCCCAAACAGACAACGACATCAAATATGTCATAATGAGTTTCCGGAAAGGAACGCTTGTTATGCTCTATTGTGCTCGGGCGCCGTCATGTCGAAAACGGCGCCCTTTTTTAAAAAAGCTTGCACTCTATAATGCAAAAACGTAATATATTTCTCGCACGTGGCCGGGTAGCTCAGTCGGTTAGAGCGCGGGACTCATAAGCCCGAGGTCGTGGGTTCGATCCCCACCCCTGCCACCATTTTTTATTGCCTATGAATT
>CAZPFH010000035.1:0-9656 GCA_964585825.1 uncultured Candidatus Peribacteria bacterium | reverse complement strand
TTTTGAAAGTGATATGCAAAAAATTATAGTCGATGCTGATAAGCAGGTTAAAGAGCATATATTTACAAGACTTGTCGATTCATATAATGAGTTATCTCTTTTTGTGCCCGGTGACGAATTATACCCCGTAAAACAACGGATTTTTGATTCACTCACAAGTCCTTCTATGAGACATTTTCTTGATGAAGATGATTCATTCTATTATTTAACCGCTCACTTAAATGATGTTTATGCGGCAGTTGATTCACAACCGGTTGCATTAACTCAATTGTTCTCCGAATATTTCAGTTTATATGAGCTGTTTACAAGAGGGTACACTGAAAAAATGGATGAAATAAGAACGCATATTATTCATCAAAATATTTTGGTCGATAATTTGTTATTTCAAACACCCGAATTGTATAAACTTGCTTTCTTCGATAACAAAAAAAATATGGAGAAAGATTATTTGTCAGCACTTGTAACGGCTTCGGAAAAACAGGAGCAACGGCAAACCTTTATTAGCAGTAATATAAACCTTTTAAGTCGAATTCGTTACTTTTTATTTAATGAACGTATTGAAACCGATGATGCGCGTCAGATTGTGTATCGTTTGATTCGAGATATCGAAGATTATCAAAAAGAAATGGATAATATAGTTGCCGTTAATGAATTGTTTAATCGGCGCCTTGCTGATTTCGGCGTCTTTTTTGAGTATCTTCGTGCAACCGAATATTCTTCGACTCAATTACATGGTGCTTCTCATGAAGAACGATTTGAAGCGTTTAAAAATGTACAAGAAGAAGTCTTAAGTTACGAGGATATAAGAGATGAAATTTTGGGTGAAACACCGCAAACAGAACAGTCAATTGAAGAATTAAAGGCACAAATTAAAAAAGATCTTGAAGATGCGGGAATCCGGGACATTGAGTTTGGTACATATACCGATTTAGCAAAGGGAAAAATACCTATTTTGTCTGCCGGAGTTTCCGGTATTTCGTTTAGGGCAACGTATGATTGGGATCGTGAGCTTTTGTCGAATATTATTGTTGATAATGTTGTTATTTCTCAAGAAGGCGTGAAATTGATTAAAGCTAAGACATTTATTACACAGACTATGGCTTCGCTTTCACGGGCGAAGGAAAAAGAAGTAGTTAGTTCTAAAACGCAACCTGAAGAAAAAGAGAATAACGTGGATCGTGTGGCGCGTGTGTTTGTTGCTGAAAAATTTTCAAAAATGGACATGGTTATAACTATGGATAATATTGAAATAATTGACCTTGACGCAGGTAAATACCTTATTACTGATGTTTATTTTAATGAAGAAAAACGTGCTGTATTTTCTTTTGTGTACTCTACGCAAGATGATAAGATTACCGACCTTGTAGTGCAGACAAAGCAAGGAGAGAAAACAGTTGAAAATACTTTTTCTTCGACCTTTATAAATGATCTGGTTCTAAAAATTTATAAGGAATCACAATAAAAAATCCCTGACAAATTACTAAAGTTGTGCTAGATTCTTTGGGGTGCACTCTTCTTTTTAAGTGCACGAGTTTCATTACTAACACATGTATAACGATATGGCAGACGAAGCAAAGAAATCATATGGTGCCGAACAAATACAGGTTCTTGAAGGGCTTGAAGCGGTACGAAAGCGACCCGGTATGTACATTGGGACAACCGATATTGCCGGATTACACCATTTGGTTTGGGAAATAGTTGACAACGCTATTGACGAGGCAATGGCGGGGGAGTGCAGCAATATTATAGTTACTATCAATCAAGATGGAAGTTGTACCGTTGAAGATGACGGACGCGGTATTCCGGTTGAAAAGCATAAACGAACCGGTAAGTCCGCTCTCGAGACTGTTTTAACCGTACTTCATGCCGGTGGTAAATTTGGCGCTGAAGGTGGGTATAAGGTGTCCGGTGGACTTCACGGAGTAGGTGTCTCGGTTGTGAATGCACTTTCTGAAAAAACTGTTGTCGAAATTCATAGAAACGAAAAAATTTATAAACAGGAATATTCAAGAGGGAAGACGGTAACTCCGGTTGAAGTAGTTGGAGAAACTGATAAAACCGGTACCATTATAACTTTTACACCGGATTCGGATATGTTTCCGATAACCGAATTTGATTATGATACTATTAAAAATCGAATGCGCCAGCAGGCCTATCTTACCAAAGGAGTGGCTGTAATGATTGTTGACGAAAGATATGATAAAAAATATAAATTTCATTTCGAAGGCGGGATTATGTCATATGTACAACATCTTAATAAAAACAAAGATCCTATTGGACGTGTTGTATATGTTGATAAGGAGTTGCCGGAGGGTAATGTTGAAATAGCTCTGCAATATACCAATAGCTATCAGGAGAATATTTTTACGTTTGCAAATAATATTCATACTATTGAAGGTGGTATGCATTTAACCGGTTTTCGTAGTGCGCTTACCAGAACAATCAATAGTTATGCGAGAAATAATAATCTTTTAAAAGAAAAAGAACCTAATTTAACATCTGAAGATGTTCGTGAAGGACTTACTGCTGTTGTTTCTGTAAAACTTGCCGATCCTCAGTTTGAAGGTCAAACAAAGAGCAAGCTCGGTAATACTGAAATGCGTACGGCTGTAGATAGCGTTTTATCCGAACAATTCACTGAATTTCTAAATGAACATCCTAATGACGCCAAGGCTTTCATTTCCAAATGTAGCTTGGCGGCTCGTGCTCGTATTGCGGCAAAAGCTGCACGTGATACTGTTATTCGAAAAGGTGTTCTTGATGGCATGACATTGCCCGGGAAACTGGCTGATTGTTCGTCGAAAGATCCATCTAAATCAGAACTATATATAGTTGAGGGTGATTCTGCCGGAGGTAGTGCCAAGCAGGGAAGAGACAGGGAATTTCAGGCTATTTTACCCCTTCGTGGAAAGATTCTAAATGTTGAACATTCACGAATGGATCGTATTCTCGCCAATAACGAAATCAAAGCAACGGTTATAGCACTTGGTGTTGGTATAGGTGAAACATTCGATATAGAAAAGCTACGTTATGATCGCATTGTGATTATGACAGATGCAGATGTAGATGGCGCTCATATCAGAACTTTGTTGCTTACTTTATTTTATCGTTATTTCAGACCACTTGTTGAGCAGGGACATATTTACATTGCACAACCTCCGCTTTATAAGATAAAACAGGGTAAAAATACTGCTTACGCTTATACTGAAAATGAAAAAGCTAAAGCGCTTGAGGAATTTGATCAGAATAAAAAGATAACAATACAAAGATATAAAGGTCTTGGTGAAATGAATCCCGGGCAGCTATGGGAGACAACGATGAATCCGGAAACGCGCTCTATGTTGCGTGTGGCAGTTGAAGATGCTGAGCGGGCGGATCAAATTTTCGATACTTTGATGGGTACCGATGTTCCTCCACGAAAGAAATTTATTCAGACGCATGCAAAAAGTGTAAAGAATTTGGATATTTAATTGACTTTGCCCATGTGATGGGTGATACTGTAATTCGCATTTTAGTTTACTAAATATACCTTGAAAGGAGGTGTCGACATATGGTCATCAGAGTACGCAAAAATGATAAAGAATCGGTAGATCGTGTTATCTCGCGATTCAATAAGAAAGTTCAATCGAGCAGAATTTTGTTGAATAAGAGGCGCAATCGTTATTATGCAAAACCTCTTACAAAGAGAAAGCAACGAAAAAAGGCCATTAAACGCGAAGAATATCGCAAGCTGAGAGAAAAAACAAAGTTCACTTAAACACATTTATGTTTTATGCCGCTATTACTTTGTATTGGCGGCATTTTTTGTACTTCACTTTGCATGTATGACAATAAAAGAAGTG
Organism: uncultured Candidatus Peribacteria bacterium; assembly: GCA_964585825.1. Classification (GTDB taxonomy): domain Bacteria; phylum Patescibacteriota; class Gracilibacteria; order UBA1369; family PNNO01; genus PNNO01. The sequence goes on along the minus strand of CAZPFH010000035.1, from coordinate 5,814 downwards.
CTACAAATCGGAAAAATTTTTGCAAAAGAAAAAATTGATGATTTGGCTCTTGAAGTTTTGTTGGCATATACATTACGTAAAGATAAGGAATATTTGTTTGCGCATTTGGAAGAGGACGTGTCGCATGATCGTATTGAACATTATACGGGTTTGGTTAAGAGGCATTTAAATGGGGAACCGGTAGCCTATATAACTGAGGAAAAAGAGTTTTACGGTAAAAAATTATTTGTTGATAATCGTGTATTGATTCCTCGTCCGGAAACTGAGTATTTGGTCGAGAAAACAGCTTTGTTATTGAAACAGAAGGAGATGAGCTCAACTACGCGCGTTTTGGATATGGGCACCGGAAGTGGGAATATAGCCATTGCAATTGCCAGCACCGTTCCACGCGTTAAAGTAACGGCTTGTGATGTAAGTGAAGATGCGTTAATGGTGGCAAAAGAAAATGTAAAACGCTATAATCTTGAAGGTTCGATATCGCTTGTTCATTCTGACCTATTGCGGAATATCAAGGAAGACGCCTATGATGTAATGGTTGCCAACCTTCCTTATATCGGAATGGAAACCAATTATTTTGTTTCCAGTGAAACAAAAAATTATGAGCCGCACACAGCATTATTTGGTGGAGAAGATGGACTTGCTTTATATGAAGACTTTTTTAGCCAGCTATGCAGTTGGCAAAAGAAACCACATTATATTATCGGCGAAATCGGTTTTCTGCAGGCTAAATCAATCAGTGTTATTATTAACCAATTTTTCCCGGAAAGTGTTCTGACTATTGAAAAAGACTTAACCGGACTCGACCGCTATTTTTTAATTCACTTTTTATGATCAAAAGATTGAACGAAATTATTGATGAGTATGAAGATTTGCAGAAGAAAATTGCTGATCCAGAGGTAATTAATGATCATACGACATATACGGAATATTTAATTGAGATGAAACATTTGGAAGACGCATATAAGCTTGCTATCGAGTATAAAAAAGCACTTGCTCGGATAAAGGAAGCTGAGGGTTTAATTGAAAACGAGAAAGATGCCGATCTTGTTGAACTTGCCGAGGAACAACTTGAGTCTGCTCGTAAAAATAAAAAGAAATTGAAAGAAAAGTTAAAAGTTGAATTGCTGCCTAAAGATCCAAATGACAATAAGAATTGTATTGTTGAAGTGCGGGCGGGCGCGGGTGGAGATGAAGCTGCTTTGTTTGCTCAGGAGTTGGCACGAATGTATTTTCGTTATTCCGAGGAGGTTGGTTATAAAACTGAACTTATAAGTAAAAGTGAAGGTTCAAACGGCGGAGTTAAAGAAGTTATTTTTAAAATTATCGGTAAAGGGGCTTATGGAAAATTGAAGTATGAAAGCGGTGTGCATCGCGTACAACGTATACCGGTAACCGAGAGTCAGGGTAGGATCCATACATCGGCTGTTACTTGCGCCGTTCTTCCCGAAGTGAAAGATGTTGAGGTGAAAATAAAAGATGAAGACATACGAGTTGACATTTTCAGGTCAAGCGGTCCGGGTGGGCAGTCTGTAAATACAACCGATTCTGCAGTTAGAATTACTCATATCCCAACAGGTATTGTGGTTACATGTCAGGATGAAAAATCACAACTTAAAAATAAGACAAAAGCGCTTTCGGTATTACGAGCTCGTCTTTTTCAAGAAGAAGAAGAGAAAAGGCTAAAGGAAAGAGGAGAAAAAAGGTTGTCGCAAATCGGAACCGGAGACAGGTCTGAGAAAATTCGTACTTATAATTTTCCGCAAGATAGGGTGACCGATCATCGTATTAAAGAAAGCTGGAGTAATCTTCCCGCTATTTTAAATGGTGATATAGGTGATATTATCGAAAAGCTAACCCTTGAAGATCAGGCTAAGAAGCTTGCCGTATCATCGTAGAGTTAGCTTTATATCTTTATTTGTCCACCGTTTATTTAACTAAAGCGGGTGGAAGCGGATTTGATGTTTCGATTAGTCCCGGATCAATAAGTGTTTCGCGTGCCGGCGGTAGAGGATTGGAAGATGAATACCAATCATAATTGCCAAAGAGCGATGCTTGAAGATCCTGCAACATCATCAACATCTGGGTTTGCATTACGAGGATAATTGCTACGAGTGCAATAAGCACAATCATTACCGCCCATAAGCTTTTGGTGTTCTTTTTGTTGAACATGGATTTTTGTTTAGATTTTTATTAAAACCTATGAATAATTATACAATCTAAACAGTATAATGTCAACTTGTGTAGAAGTGGAATTATGGTAAATTTGGAGCTATACATGTATTTCTTTTCACCGCATGGTTGAATGGTTGAACGAATTTCTTTTGCTGAGAATGATGAAAAATCAGACTTGATCAAGGATGTCCCGTCTTATATGGGTGATAAAGAAACGAAAGCCCCTTTTTACAAGGTTCTTAACAGTTATGAATCAACTGATGAATTGGCGGAGCAGTGGAGTAATCACTATATCGAAGCCTATTCAAATGCAAATACGTGTCGAGCGCGCGGTGATTTCTCAGGAGCTCTTAAATGGTTTCGTAATGCTCAGTCGACTATTTACTTTGTACGTGGTAAAGGGGTTTTCAGTGAAGCTATCCCTGTTCGTGAAGCTGCTTGTCACTATATGGTTGTTCAATGTTATATTCACTTACAACAGGAGCCGTCCAAGGTGATGCGTGAATTGCATCGTATGAGTGAAGTTTTCATGGAAATGCTTGATATGATTGCTCCTAAGCACGATGCAGATAAATTGTTCGATGTTTTGGTTAACAATTTAAAAGGTGATATAGCGAAAAATCATGAAATTCATATCGATAAGATATATGAATTATTAATTACGTATTGGGGTGAAGAAAAAGATAATATAACAGAATATCAGCGTGGGTGGATTTGGAAATTAACATATTTCCTCACTCGTTATGCTTCTATAGCTTTTGATTTTTATTCTCAGTGCACGCCCCATATTAGAAAAGCGGATTATTATCAAATGATGCTTGCAAGTATTGATTCTTTTTCTATTGATATAAAAAATACGCTTTCAGATGATTATATTAACGGTGATCCGGAAGGTGTTAATCAAGTTTATTCAAAGGTTCACCGCAATTGGATGCCGATTTATGCTGATTCCATTAGTGCTGATGCCGCTTTTATTGTTGGTGATAATATATTTGGATATACCCATTACGGAGCAGAGTATCAACAAGTGTTATGGCGTGTAATTAATGATTTTATAGATAAAAAAGATGAGACGGTTTTTGTTGAGGATTTTGAATATGCCCTTGAGTTGCTTTCATTGGTTCAATTTGCAAACGCATTGGTGGATATATCAAAAATCACCAATGCACTTTCGATGCTACAGGTGTTATATGAATTTGCTGAAACATATGAATTGCATCGTATAAAAATGATAATCAGGTTGTATCAAGCTCGTATTGCTATAAGTGAAAATGATTATGAAATGGTGCATTGTCGTTTGGATCAAGCCGAAGAGGTGTATCGAGAAGTTGGTGCGGAAGTTGATAGCTATGAGGAGCAGTTTTATGAAAAATGGATAAAGCTGTTACGTGCGGAATTCACGCTTAATGAATACAAATCCAAACTTGATATTTATGAGTTAAAGCAGTCCTTAAAAGAACACGTGAATGGATGTGTTGAAATAACTATTACAGATTTTGATGGACTTGACTCTTCTCCCGATATTAGTGATTTGTTTGAAATTGAACATGTTTTTTCCAGTTATACTACAGATGATGCTAAAATAGACCGTCAAAAGGGTACTTTTTTGCCTTTGGAGGCGCAAATATATTTCATGCTTGGACGGGTAAGCATTCAAAAAGCACATATTTACGGCGATCGCATTACAGATAATCCTCGAGATAATGATGCCGGAAACCTGCTACTTAAGACATTTTATGATGCGCGGAATTATCTGTGTGAAGCATATGGTATTTTACGTTCTATGGGATATCGTGATGTTAAGCTATTGAAACAAATTGCCAAAGAGTATAGAGAGTTGCTTGATTACAATTACACGCTTTCCGGAGTTGATTATGAAAGAAAACAGGAAATTCTTCCGGATATTTCGGAAAATATTAATGATATGGATGATATTTTACATCACTATAAAATTCAGCGATGGACGCAGGTTGTTTTTGATGTGGTTCGTTCTTACAGTTTCAAATCGGGTGATGATTATATTCGCTTGATGAGTGCAAGCTTTGAAGATGGTATAAGACGAATTATTCCCGAAGTATCCAGAATGTATCTTGTTGAAGCTTCTGATGAAGACATGGGATTAAAAGACCGAGTCTCACTTGATAAGCAAGATATGATTAAAAAAACAATTGATGGTTCGCAAAATAAAACTCTTGGATATGGATATTTTTATCATAAGCCGGGTGGCAAAATGATGTATGCGTTTAAACTTGATAAATCTGAACGGAGAAAAATGGTTGTTGAAACAAATATAGAATTAACTCAAGACGGAAAAGATATTTTGGTTGAAGTAGGCAAAAGCATTGATAGCATGTTGCATTTGTTAGAGGCTAGAACTATTCTTGAAAACAATGCACAAGAATTTCCCGAAGCCATAGGCGAGCTTAAAAATCATGTTTTAAAAGCGGCAACCGACTTATTTGATACCTTGTTTGAAGTGCATCCGCCAACCCGATCACATTCACATGGTGTTTCGTATATGATGAATGTTTCCGCTAGGCGTATGATGAACGAAGAGGGGTGCGAGATTGATTCGATTGATACACAAGAAGCAAGATTTGCCGGATTGCTTCACGATGTTGGTAAATTGGGGTTGGATCCCAAATTAATTTTGGATAAAGCCAGTAGGTTGCTTCCGTTTGAACAAAAACAGGTTGAAAATCATTCATTGTTGACCGCACGAGTTTTACGTGGGTTATTGGGACTTAAGCATTTCAAAAATATTATTGCAGTGGCTTCATCGCATCATATTAAATATGGTGTTGAAAGAGGTTATCCTTTTGTTTTGCCGGGTGATGAAGTGCGTACCGTGCTGCCAAATTTAAAAAAATACTTTAATAATTTAACTCAAGAAGAATATAGTTTCCTTCGTTCTCCCGAAGCGCTTTTGAGTGATGATTGGGTTTTGCTTGCTCACGATGTTGTTATTTTTGATCAAATACAGGCTCTTCGTGCTCAAGACAGGGTATATCGAAAGCCAATGCCATTATCGGAATTAAATGGTTATCTTAAATCGAAATCCGGTATAGATTTTAACCCTTCTCGTGTTGGAAGAATTATTGATCTCATTAAAAAAGGGGAGTACAACCATCATCTTATTCATCGTATGCCGGAAGTGCGAGATATACAGAATTTCGAAGAACCCGATCATCTTTCATGGGATGATTTTCGTGATTTTGTTCATAAGTATAAAACAATGCTTGAACATATTTTGGATACTTCGTTGGAAACATTTTATATCTATTTGAAAAAAGGGGAAAACTGCAACTTAAGATTAAGCACGAACTGTATAAGTCGCGGACTATGCGATTTGTATATAGGTGATGAGCTTGAAAAGGGAGCAAAGAACTTTAATGAAGCAAAGGAAAAAGGAAAAGCTCGTTTTTATCAATATGAAAAAGAATTTTTTGCATTTCTTAAGGAAAACTTTACCGGTGATTGGAAGGGGAAGCCTGTTAATGACGAATAATATGGCAGCCGAGTGATGTTTTTCTTTGTTCTGCGGCACGCGTTATCGATAGCGCTGTTTCTATCATGTTCTTTGTTTCAAGTGTAGAGGGAGTTACATGAGAAATGATATATTTTTCATTTATTTTTTGCAGT
>CAZPFH010000034.1:3297-10126 GCA_964585825.1 uncultured Candidatus Peribacteria bacterium | reverse complement strand
TTGCATGCGGATCACTCTTTGTCGAAACATAACCGGCCGGCTTATTGAGCATTATATAAAGTGTTTCTTTTTTTCTATCCAACAATTTTCCATCAAGCTGAACTCGGTCTGCTGTTGAATCAATAGTTATACCTTGTTTTTCTATTGTTTTACCGTTGACGGCTACCCTTCCTTCATCAATAAGCTCTTCCGCCTTTCGACGTGAATGCGAAGTGCACGATGCTATGTATTTTTGTATGCGTATTTTATGATTCATCAGTTTGCTCGGGTTGTGTGTTTTGGGTTTCTTCTTCGCCTGCAGAGTCTTCCTCTTCATCATCTTCGGATGCCGGTGTTGCTGATGGATAATATTGATAAAAAATATCTTCCGGCTTGCTGTTTGCGTAATCTTTTCCGAGTTCAAGTATTATATTGGCTTCACTTTTGTATGGCTCTTCTAGATAAACCAAAGGAACATCGGTTGAAATTTCTCCCGGAATAAGTTGGTTAAGGAAATAAAGCGCTTCCGGGGTTTTACTCGTTTCCGTTTCTTCGGTTGTTGCCGATGGAGTTTTATAGAATATTTTTGTTGTGTCTATATCCTGATTTTGGGCATTGCCGAATCGAACGACATCGAAACATAGGCGATCAAGCATGGCCTTTGTTTCACCCGCAAGACCGGCTGTTTTTGTTCCGTTTAGCACTTGAAATTGTAATTTGGTTTTGTTTATTTCGGGATAGTGAAATATAAGGTCTACATATTGATGAATAAAGTCGTAATCATTACCTATTGGTATTAGTACAAAAGCACCACCGAAAAAATCTCTTTCCGGAACATATAAAAACCCTCCACATGAGGTTGGGTCGTCTGTTATAACACGACTTACAATATTTTCACGAGAAAAATCCTTGGAAATTTTCGCCAATTCTATTATATGTCGAATTGAAAAATTTGTTTCGATATTATCATTAACCGAATAATACAGATCTTTTATTCTCCCGGGATTTAATAATATATTTTTCGACATCGCTTTTTCTTTTATAGCAAAAAGCAATTTTTGTTGTCTTTTTGAACGATCGAAATCACTGGTTGTTTTACGACTTCTTACATATTTGAGCGCCGTTTCTCCATCAAGCTGTTGCAACCCCTCGCCCAGAGAGAACGTTTGATATTTAATGGTTCCGTCAAGAGGATAGTAAGGGTCATATATCGCTTCATCAACATATAGCTCAACGCCATCAAGGCTATCTACAATTTCTTTAAAGCCGGAAAAATTAATAAGTACATGGTAGTGAATATCAATATCGGTAATTTCTTCAATAACTTCTTCAACAAGTTCAATGCCTTTTTCTGTTCCGTATTGATGTTTTCCCATTTCAAAAACACGGTTTATACGAACACCTCCTCCGATTTCTTCAACATTCACATAAAAATCACGTGGGATAGAAAGCATAGGAACCAATTTATTACTTTGATCAATACTCGCAACAATAATTGTGTCGGTTAGATCAGCACCATCATGCCCTTCTCCGCCCGTCCCCAACAATAATACATTTGTATTACCATAAGTGTCGGTCATAAGTTCTTCGCCGAAGATGCCGATTACATTAATTAATCCTATACGCGATATAATGCTTGAGCACCCATAAAAAAAGAGAACGACAATAATTATAATAACCACAATAAGATTGGTCGGTTTTTTCTTTTTTTTATTTCCGGTTATGAGGCCAAATAACGATTTAATGCCGCGTACACAGCCACGCCATATCTTTTTAAAGATTGAATCATTTTTCTTATAGCGGATTCGTCGAGTTTTAAAGTCCATGAACAGTCATTACTGAGTAAAGATAACTGTGAGGTGCAATGTGCTCCATACATCTTGCGTCAGTCCTAGCCCGATTAGAGACCACCGGTCCTTCGTAACACTACTTTCTTCCATTAATTGTTTAAAGAGTGATTCGATGGACCCTTCTTTGAGGATATATGCTCTGCCCTCATCGCTAACGCCACTATTTTGTACCACATCAATAAGATTTTCGCCAGTCGGGGATATGAAAGAGAAAAAATCTTGAGTTACCATTTGTTTGGACCAGTCATTCGCGATTTCGTCCAGTTTTAAATTCATTTGCAGCGGTGAAGTTCGAGTTTCATTTATATTATCTAACAGGTAATATTCAAATTCTTGCAAGTCTTCTTGCGTCCAGGGATCATGAGAAAATTCTTCTGCGATTACCAGATATCCGTTTTCATCTTTTGTAATGCCCAGCCCAACGGTATCCCAATATGAAGTTAGAATATTCTTTCGATGTATGGCGCTACGCATGAGTGCTTCATGTGCAAAATAAACGGTAGGAGCATGTGCAAGATTTTCTCCTATATCTGTATAAATTGAAAGATCGATGCGTCTATCATCAGGAGTTTCTCCTTGCAGGTTAACATGTGCAAAAAATTCGTTTTCAACCATATCATCCGTATGATTCTGCGCCAGTTTATTTAATTGCGGTAATAATCTAACGGTTTGTAGCCCATGGTTTTGTCGTTCGCTATTAATGTATTGCAATAATTCTTCTCGCGCATCTTCAAGATTTAACGTTTGTGTTGTTTCGAGAGGATCTTGCAAATCGAAAAAGTCAGGAATAAGAGGAATGTCGGTGCCTATATAAATAGGAACATTAACAAGCGCAGAGCCGCCGATATCGTTGATTTCCAAGATATATGTTCCTTCCTGTGTTGGTTGATATACAAATGAAAATGTTGATTCGGACTGAATAATATCATTGCCGTAATAAGAGAGAATTTCTCCATCGGTTGTTATGGGAAAAGTGTCTATGTTTCCCGAAGGCGTAATTACGGCTCCACGCGCCTTTATGGGTTCGTATACGGTTCCCGAAACATATAATTTTTGTACGCTGGGCAGGGTTTCCGGAAGCGTTGAATAGGTTATGGAATCGTTATAGCTTAATTTAAAGTGATGTTTGGTTGCCTGAAATGTCCGGTCGCTGCTTTGGTGCCAGTCCGATTTTAGTGATACGGGGTATATTGTGTTTGCTTGAGCTCCATATATCCTTATTCCCACTTCGCCTTCTTCAAAAAAGGTAAAATCTTCAAAGAATGCCTGTAGCGCTTTTTTTTCTCGGATAAAATATGAATGAACGATGTCATCTTGTATGAAATATACTCTGAAGATATCCAGCTGCTGTGCGTCCCACGATATTTTTGTTTCATCATGCTTAAAAGCAATTTGTATATTGCTCGGTTTTTCGCTTAGCGTTGAGGCCCCACTCGGAGGAATACCGTCCAATACGGTTATGGATGCCACTTTGCTTTCTCCGGACAACCCGGGAACAATGCCAAGGTTAAAGGTTCCGGTCTCTCGAAAGACTATCGGGATAGTAAAAGACCCATCATGGACGGTGCCAAAATAATGTTCATATTCTTTTGTTGTTCCGTTGTCTTTTGAAAGGAAGGCAAATGTGTCTTCTGCCGTTACCGTATTATCAAACGTTCCTTCTAAAACATAGAGTTCATTTTTATACATAACGTTTGGCATATCGCTTTTGAGTGTCATATTGTTAAAGTATGACGCGTCTATCATCTCAAAAGTTGAAGGTGTTTCAATAGCCGGTTGCCTTGTAATGATGTCTTCTGCTGTTTGTGTTGGGTCGTACTCGATAACATCATTGGTGAGTGTTCGATATACAAGTTCCGCCATGTAGCCGCGGTTGATAAAAGTGTCGGGATATAGATAGGTTGTTTCCTCAAAAAGCAAATTATTTTCTTTAGCAAAGTGTACATACGGCGAATACCATATAAAACGATAAGTATCGGCAAAGGCTGCTTCGGGCACTTCCGGGAGAGTTAAACGATTCCATTCTTGAATTTCTCCCAAAAGCTTAAGTGCTTCAACTTTATTAATGTTTTGGTACGGTTTAAAACTTCCATCCGGATAGCCTTGTATCCAACCTTCTTTGTATGCTTTTTGCAGGTAGGGAGCGTACCATGCCTGTTCGTCAACATCGGTAAAGCCTGTTGGCATAGAGGTGTTTAATTCAACCTCGGTTGCTTCCAAAACTATTTTTAAAAATTCGGCACGATTGATGAGTGTTTCGGGTTTGTATGTTCCGTCTTCATAACCATGAATAACACCATATGACTCTAAAAAAGATATGGAGGTACTGTAAGGGTGGCTGGGTGGTACATCAGAAAAGCTTGCAGCGTAACTTGTATTGCATAGAATGATAAAGCTTACGAATACGCTTATAATGCGTAGAAAATGTGATTTCCGATAAGGATAATTCATAATAAGGGGAATTTTATTTTAAAATACTGTGTTATAATACCGTTTTACATTTAAATAGGAAAGTTAAGTATTTTGACTTTATACGGTCTTTTCATTACAATTTGTTCGACTTTCAATTCTTAACCACATACGAGTATGAAAGTATTTTCAAAGGTGACCCTTTTTGGTCTTGTAGCCGGGCTTTTAGTGACAGCAACGGGTTGCGGGCAAGAAGGACTGCCGGCAGGTAAATCTCCTGAAGACATTATCACTGAAGCTCTTCTAAATCAGAAAGAAGTAACACAATTTATTTTCGAAATGGAAATGAATGCTGATCTTGAAGGGGAAGTTGATGGTAAAAAGAATGAACTTGATGGGAAATTCTCGATTGCCGGAACACAGGATGAAGAAAAAATGGCACTGACAATGAGTCTTGACGGAATGATGAAAGGTGACGGAGTGGACAGTGACGGAAAAGGAACCGTTGAAATTAGAGCAAACGAAGATGGTGTTTTTGCAAAAGTATCGGGAGTTGAAGTTTCTGACGAAGCAACACAAGCAATGGTCGATATGATGCTTGCGGATTATATGAACGAATGGATTCTTCTTTCTTTTATGAAATCCGAAGAGCTGCTTGAATCTGGTGAAATGGCCGATTTTGATTATGAAGAAGGTGACGAATTGCCATTTGCAAATATTCAATATCAAGGAACAACCGATATACTCGGTTTAAAAAGTTACCATTTTACAGCTGATGTAGATGAAAAAATGGTTCTTGATATGGTTGATGCCACTGATGTTGCGGACACACAAGAATTTCTTGATGCCACTACCATGACAGGTGACGTATATGTTGCGGTTAATGAAATGATGATGACCGGATTTGGCGGAACAATGAAGCTCGACGATTCTGAGATGAATGGGGAAATCGACATGAGTTTTAAAATCAATCCTACAAAATCCGATGATGTTAAAACTCCGGATTATACACAAGAATTGACAGAAGAAGACATTGCTATGCTTATGTTTGGAGGAGCAATGACTGACCCTTCTGCAGGTATGGAAATGGAATTTGATGATTCAATGATGGTAGATGAAATGGATGTGGATGTAGATATGGATATGTCTGAACTTGAAGGTATGGAAGGCATGGAATCGGTTGATTTGGAACAACTTGAAGATATGCAGTAAAGTACAGTTATTAATAGAAGGTCTCCTGCACGCTTATGCGGGGGGCCTTTTTTTATTTTCCCATCGTTGAAGAAATTGTTTTTGATGTGCTTCGATAATTCTGTTATGTCTTATTTCAATACCGTAAAATTCTTGTGCATCAATAATAAATAGCTTTGCCTGACCTACCAGTTCCAAGGGGATACAGTGGGGAAGTGCTTGTATGTCGGTTTTTTTGGCAAGTGATAAGGTTGTTACGGTTTCGCTGCTGTAAATTGCAATTTGTATTTTTCTTTTTTCGTTTAGAAAAACAGGTGCGTACTGCGTAAAAAAAGGATGAGGTTTGTTTTGCGCCTGTGCGTTAATAAGCAAATATGGTTCGTTTAGTGCTTCGTTGTATAGTTTGTTAATTCGAGATTTTCCGGAGTATGATTTAAGTTTTGGCACAATTTGATGTGGATGTTGCAGAGAGTCAAATTCTTGCAGGTGCATGGATATTTCATTTTTATAAAAAGCAAGATCTCGTTGTTTTTCTTCCAGGTAGCCAAGTAATCTATGTGGTTCAACAGCGGTGAAATATCGAATTCCGTTCTTTTCAATTTGGTATGTAAGCCCTTTTTTTATGAGGGATTCCAATACCGAATATGCGGTGCATCGATTGAGATCGGCATGTCTTGCTATAATGCTGGCCGGATTTGTTCCTACCTTAAGGCATATAAGATATGTTTGAGCTTCTTTTTCCGTGAGTCCTATTTTCAACAGCAGATTTATAAGGCCATACATATTTCAATGAGTCAAGTCATACAGGTTGGTTATAAAACAACATTTTTAACAAAAAGTAAAGACGTTGGTGTTGTTAGTTTTTCCCAACACGCCCCTTGCTAATTTTTAATAATCCTTTAATAAAAGGTTTAAATGGTGTTGTTATGGTGGTAACATGAGGAGTTATTATATAAAAACAGCATGTGTTTCTTTTCTTTTGGGAGTTTTTGTTTTTTATCTTTTCCCATGTTCCCCGGTGTTTATGTTTATTATTGCTTGTTGGGGGCTTATTTTTTTCACTACATCGAAAACTGTTGCTATAGGCCTATTGTTTCTCGCATTCGGGATGTTGAGGTATTGGATTTTTTTGCCACAGATCGATGTGAATTCGGTTCATTATTATAGAAATGAATATAAAAGTGTTGTTATCGAAGGATTAATTTCTGCCGACCCCGATAGGAGACGGGAAAAGGTTAACTATACGATTGATACTGATACTATTTGTTTACAGGAAAGTTGCAGAAAGGTTCATGGTCGTATTTTGGCTTCTTATCCTTTGTATCCGGCATTTGAGTATAATCAGCGCATAAGACTGACCGGAATGCTTATTGAACCGCCTGAATTTGAAGGATTTTCAT